>JAZRCQ010000264.1:0-2196 GCA_045659845.1 Eubacteriales bacterium | reverse complement strand
AGTCGGAGCCGCCCTTACCGCCGCCCATGGGAAGACCGGTAAGAGAGTTTTTGAAGGTCTGCTCAAAGCCGAGGAACTTAATGATGGAAGCGTTAACGGAGGGGTGGAAACGAAGACCGCCCTTGTAAGGACCGATAGCGCTGTTATACTGTACGCGGAAGCCGCGGTTTACCTGAACCTTACCCTGTTCGTCTACCCAGGGAACACGGAATACGATCTGACGCTCGGGCTCAACCATACGGTCAACTACGCCTGCAGCCACCAGGTCGGGACGGCGCTCAATAACGGGCTCCAGAGATTCCAGAACCTCGGTAACGGTCTGGTGGAATTCGGACTCACCCGGATTGCGGCGGATGACTTCCTCGATCACCTTCTTCAGGTATTCGTTTTTAATAGCCATGAGACTATCCTCCTAAATGAATAAATTTGCAAGTTTCAACCAAAATATTTCAAAAAACAGGGGATGATTCCGAATATTCAACCTAACCTTGCTTATTATGTGAAATATTATACTACAATTGATGCAAAATGTCAATTGTTTTTTGAAAAATTCAATCTGTTATTTTTTCGTCAATTTTGCATGGATGGCCTCGGCGGCGGTTTTGCCGGCGCCCATCGCCAGGATCACGGTGGCAGCTCCCGTCACGGCATCGCCTCCGGCATAAACGCCGTCCAGCGAGGTAGCGCCCTCCTCGGTGACCACGATGCCGCCTCTGCGGTTCACCGTCAGCCCCTCGGTGGTATCCTTGATCAGAGGATTGGGGGAGGTTCCGATGGAAATGATCACGCAATCGCAATCCAGCGTGTAGACCGAATCGGGGATCTCCACGGGGCTTCTGCGGCCGCTCTCGTCGGGCTCGCCCAGCTCCATGCGGATGCATCTCGCGCCGCTCACAAAGCCTCGCTCATCGCCCAAAAGCTCCACGGGATTGTTGAGCAAGCGGAATTGGATTCCCTCCTCCATGGCATGCTCCACCTCCTCGCGGCGGGCGGGAAGCTCCTCCAGCGATCGACGGTAAACGATCGACACCTCCTCAGCCCCCAATCGCATGGCGCATCTTGCCGCGTCCATGGCAACGTTTCCACCGCCAACCACCACCACGCGCTTGGCGCGGAGAATGGGCGTGTCGCTATCCTCTCTGTAGGCCTTCATCAGATTCACGCGGGTGAGAAACTCGTTGGCTGAATAAACGCCCTTGAGGTTTTCCCCCTTGATCCCCATGAAGCGCGGCAGACCGGCACCCGAGCCGATAAACACCGCCTCAAAGCCCTCCTCCTGCATCAGCTCCGCAATGGAAACGGTTCTGCCCACCACGGTGTTGGTTTCGATCCGAACCCCCATGGCGCGAAGCGCCTCCACCTCCTTGGCAACAATGGCCTTGGGAAGACGGAATTCGGGAATACCGTACACCAGCACGCCTCCCGCCGTGTGCAAAGCCTCATAAATCGTTACGTCATAGCCCTTCTGAGCCAGCGCACCCGCGCAGGTGAGCCCTGCAGGGCCCGATCCAACCACGGCCACGCGATGACCGTTTCTCTCGGAACGGCAGACCGAGCCGTCGGCGCGCTCATTATGCAGATCGGCCACGAAGCGCTCCAAACGACCGATGGCCACGGGCTCGCCCTTAATGCCGCGCACGCATTTCCCCTCGCATTGGTTTTCCTGCGGGCAAACGCGGCCGCAAACGGCGGGGAGAGATGAGGATTCGCTGATGATGCGATAGGCCTCCTCGAATTCGCCCGTTTGTACCTTCTGAATAAAGGAAGGAATGGCGATCCCAACGGGACAGCCGGAAACGCAGGGCATCTGCTTGCAATTCAGGCAACGCAGAGCCTCGTCGATAGCCATCTCCTCGGTGTAGCCCAGTGCCACCTCCTCAAAGGTGCGTCTTCTTTCTTCTGGATCGCGGGAGGGCATGGGATTCTTCTTCAAGCTCATGTTTGCCATCTCACTCCACCTCCTTTGCAAAAAGGCTGCAGGTCTCCTCATGGCGGTGCCGCTCAAAGGGAGCGTACATGGAGGAGCGCGCAATGGCTTCGTCGAAATCGATCAGATGACCGTCGAACTCAGGGCCGTCTACGCAGGCAAATTTCGTTTCTCCTCCAACGGTGAGGCGGCAGCCGCCGCACATTCCCGTGCCGTCGATCATCACGGGGTTCATCGATGCCACGCACTTGATGCCGTGCTTCACGGCC
>JAZRCQ010000263.1:0-2292 GCA_045659845.1 Eubacteriales bacterium | reverse complement strand
TTTGATTGCACGACCCTCGACCAGAACCGGCTCAAACGCCTGAATGGACAGACGGTGAAGCGTCGGTGCGCGGTTGAGAAGAACAGGATGCTCCTTGATGACGTTTTCGAGCGCATCCCAAACGCAAGCGTTTACGGGATCGTATGCGCGGTCGATCTTCTTCTGTGCGTCCTTGACGTTGGTTGCCTTGCCCATCTCCACCAATCTCTTGATTACGAAGGGCTTGAACAGCTCGATCGCCATTTCTTTAGGCAGACCGCACTGATAGATCTTCAGATTAGGACCTACGACGATAACCGAACGTCCCGAGTAGTCCACGCGCTTACCCAGCAGGTTCTGCCGGAAGCGGCCCTGCTTACCTCTGAGCATCTCGGAGAGAGACTTGAGAGGACGGTTGGAGGGACCGGTGACCGGCTTGCCTCTCTTACCGTTATCAATCAGGGCGTCCACAGCCTCCTGGAGCATACGCTTTTCGTTACGGATCACGATCTCGGGAGTGCGGATCTCCATCAGCTTTCTCAAACGGTTGTTACGGCTGATGACGCGGCGATACAGCTCGTTGAGGTCGGAGGAAGCAAAGCGTCCACCGTCCAGCTGTACCATGGGACGAATATCGGGGGGAATGACGGGAACCACGTCCAGAACCATCCATTCCAGATGGTTGCCGGACTTGCGGAAGGCCTCTACGACCTCCAGACGCTTGATGATTCGGGTCTTCTTCTGACCCGAAGCAGTAACCAGCTCCTCCTTGAGGGAGTCGGAAAGCGCGGCCACGTCAATATCGGCCAGTAATTCCTTAATGGCCTCCGCACCCATGCCGGCGCGGAACTCATTGCCATACAACCCGCGGTACTCTACGTACTGCATTTCGGAAAGAAGGGTTCCCTTCTCCAGGGGGGTGTGGCCGGGATCCAGAACCACGTTCTCGGCAAAATAGAGAACCTGCTCCAGAGCCTTGGGCGACATATCCAGCACCAGAGCCATACGGGAAGGAACAGCCTTGAAGTACCAGATGTGGGATACGGGAGACGCCAGCTCGATGTGTCCCATTCTCTCACGGCGTACCTTTTTGGTGGTCACGTCCACGCCGCATTTTTCGCAGCGGATGATCTCCTTGCTATGAGAGTTTTTATATTTTCCGCACATACAAGCCCCATCCTTGGTGGGACCGAAGATGCGTTCACAGAACAATCCGCCAACCTCGGCCTTGAGAGTTCTGTAGTTGATGGTTTCCGGCTTATTGACCTCGCCGTAAGACCACTCGCGGATCATTTCCGGAGCAGCCAAACCGATCTTAATAGAATAAAATTCGTTACGCTCCACAGTTATAACCATGAATCCTTTCTATATACATTAGGGATTACCGAAATCCCCGAAGGTGTGTTTTATTCGTTGTCGTCGCTGTCAGAATAGCCGGCGTCGTAAACCTCTTCCTCTTCGTAGGAGGAGTAGTAGCCGTCCTCTTCTTCGTCCTCGGCGATGTTGCCATCCTCATCCTCCATCAGGAAGGACTTGCGCAGCTCGTCGTCGGCCACGTTCTGACCGAGAACCGCGTCAATGGCATCCGCGTCCGCCTTGCTGTGACGGGTGGGAGCTTCATCGTCGTTACAGAGATCGGAAAGCTCGATATCGTTGCCCTCGGCATCCTGTACGCGGATATCCAGAGCAAGACCCTGCAGCTCGCGAACCATAACCTTGAAGGACTCGGGAATACCGGGCGTAGGAATGTTCTGACCCTTGATAATGGCCTCGTAGGTGCGGCGACGGCCGTTGATGTCGTCCGACTTCACCGTCAGGATCTCCTGCACGGTGTAAGCGGCACCGTATGCCTCCAGAGCCCAAACCTCCATCTCACCAAAACGCTGACCGCCGAACTGTGCCTTACCGCCCAAGGGCTGCTGGGTAACCAGCGAGTAAGGACCGTTGGAACGGGCGTGAATCTTATCGTCTACCAGGTGATGCAGCTTGAGGTAGTACATAATACCTACGGTTACGGGGTTATCGAAGGGCTCGCCGGTACGGCCATCGTAAAGAATGGTCTTACCGTCCAGGATCTTCAGGCGCTTTTCGGCGCGGAGAGTCTCCAGATATTCCTCGTTGCCCCGCTCCTCGGGAGTGAGAACGCGCAGGGTCTTTTCGCCGGTGGTCTCGTCCACCAGCTCTTCAAAGAGATCCTTACCCTCGGGATTCTCCAGGGGGAAGATGTCTCTTGCCATGCCGGCTTCCTTCAGGCACTCAAGAATATCCTTCTCGTTTGCACCGTCGAATACGGGAGTCATGATCTTCCATCCC
>JAZRCQ010000262.1:0-5025 GCA_045659845.1 Eubacteriales bacterium | reverse complement strand
ATTTGGATCAGGCCTTCATCACGATGCCCTCATCCTTGAGGAGCGCGGTGATCCGGTCCACGGTCTCCATCACCTCATCCTTCACCAGCGTGCGCTCGGAATGCGTGAACACCAAGCGAACGGTGATCGCCTTGCCGTTTTCATCCACATAGGTGTCGGCCACCGAAACCTTGCGGATCAGAGGCGATGCCACCTTCTCAATGGCGCGGCGAATGGGAGCGAAGAATTCGGAAACGTAGGTCACGTCCACCTCGATGGAGGGATATTTGCCCGTTTCCTGATAGTGGATGCCCGCATCGGCGAGCGCAACGAAGGCGTTCACGTCGATCTCTGCGAACACAACCGTTCCCTTCTTGTCCAGCTTCTTGGCAACGGTGGGATGTGCCATGCCGATCACGCCCAGCTCGCTGCCGTCGCAAAGGATGGCATTGTAGTTTCTGGGATGGATATAGCCGACGTCGGGCGTTCTTGCCTCAAAGCCGAGAGCCTTGTGGCGCAGATCGTCGGTCATCACGGTGAGCAGGTGGATCAGCTTGAAATAAAGCTTCTCGGCCGATTCGGTCTTGCTGAAGAGGGTGATCGCCAGCTTCTTCTGCTCGCGGCAGAGTCCGTTTTCATCCAGACCGTCCACCACGCGGCCGATCTCGAAAATGCCGAAGTCGGGCGCATAGGAGGTGTTGATCTTCACCTGGCAGAGCTGCGTGGGGATCATGGAGCGGCGGATGGTTTCAATGTTGGGGTTGTTTGCGCCCAGCAGCTTAACGTTGGGAGCCGTTTCAATACCCAGCTTCTTATATTCGTCGGTGTACTCCCAAATGTAGGAATGAACCTCATGGAGCGAGAAGGATTTCACAAGAATATCCTTCATCTTTTCCTCCACGCTCTTCTCCTCGAAGGGACGGATGGGGAAGAGGGGGGCGGCGGCGGTGTGCACGTCGAAGTTGTCGTAGCCGTAGATACGGGTGATCTCCTCGATGATATCTGCCTTCAGCGTGACGTCCTTGGTGGCTCTCCAGGAGGGAACCTCCACCTTGAAATCATCGCCCTTCAGCTCCACGCCGAAGCCCAGCGCGGTGAGAGTCTTCACGATGGTGGCGTTATCGATCTCGATGCCCGTGTAGCGATCCACGAATTTCTTATCGAAGGAGAGAGAGATGCTGTCGTAGCGGCGGGCATACTCGTCGGTGAGACGGGAGGTCACCTTCACGCCCTCGTCGAAGGTGGAAAGCAGCTTCACGAAGCGGGCAATGGCGGGAACCGTCATTTCGGGATCAAGGCTCTTCTCATATCTCTGCGAGGCATCGGTGCGGTGGGAGAGGCGAGCCGAGGACTTGCGAACCGAAACGGCATCGAAGGTGGCCGATTCCAGCGTGAGCGAGGAGGTGTCCTCCACGATCTCGGAATCCAGTCCGCCCATAATGCCTGCGATGGCCACGGGGGTGTCGCCGTTGCAGATCATCAGGGTGTTCTCGTCGATCCTGCGCTCCACGCCGTCCAGCGTTTGGAAGCTGTAGCCCTCGGAGGGAGTGCGAACGCGGATCTTCTCCACCTTTCTGGAATCGAAGGCGTGCATGGGCTGGCCCATCTCCAGCATGAGATAGTTGGTGAGGTCGGCCAGGAAATTGATGGCGCGCATACCGCAATAGTAGAGACGGATCCGCATAGCGGCGGGGCTCACGTGGCGGCTGATATTCTCAAAGCGCAGGCAGGAATAGCGATAGCAAAGGGGATTTTCGATCTTGAGATCCACGGCGGGAAGGGCTTCAAAGGCCGAAAGATCGGCCACGTCCAAGGGCTTCAGCTCACGGTCGGCCAGAGCGGCAAACTCGCGGGCGATGCCATAGTGTCCCCAAAGATCGGGACGGTTGGTGAGGGATTTATTGTCCACCTCGAAAACGATATCCTCCAGCGGGAACACCTCCTTGATGTCGGTGCCGTTGACCAGAGAGGCATCCAGATCCATGATGCCGTCGTTTTCATCGCTCATGCCGATCTCGCGCTCGGAGCAGCACATACCAAAGGAGGTGTAGCCTGCCAGCGCGCGGGGGGTGATCTCCAGCTCGCCCAAACGGGCACCAACCTTGGCAAAGGCGGTCTTCATGCCCACGCGGACGTTGGGCGCACCGCAAACCACGTCGGTCTCCTTGCCGTCGCCCGCATCCACCTTCAAAAGATGGAGCTTCTTGGATTGGGGATGGTTTTCCACCGAAAGGATCTCGGCCACCACCACGCCGGAAAGGTCGCTTCCCTTATAGAAGATCTCGTTTTCCACCTCGGCAGTGGAGAGCGAGAAGCGATGGATCAGATCGTTGAGATCCAGTCCGGAAAGATCCACGTAGTCGCGGATCCAGTTCATAGAAATATACATGGCGGTGCCTCCTTACTTATCGTCGGTGAACTGATCGAGATCGGTGAGTGCGGCGCCGTTGAGATCGCGGATATCCTTCACGCCGTATTTCATCATTGCCAGTCGGGTCAGTCCCAGACCGAAGGCAAAGCCCGTGTATTCGTCGGGATCGATGCCGCCCTCGCGAAGCACGTTGGGATGGATCATGCCGCAGGGGCAAAGCTCCAGCCAGCCGCTGTGCTTGCAGGAGGGGCAGCCCTCGCCGCCGCAGATCAGGCAGCTGATATCCAATTCAAAGCCGGGCTCCACAAAGGGGAAGAAGCCGGGGCGCAGGCGCACGCGGATATCCTTTTGGAACACCTCGGAGAGCATGGTCTTCATGAAGAAGATCAGATTGGAGATGGAGATATTCTTATCCACCATCACGCCCTCCATCTGGAAAAAGGTGTTCTCATGGCAGGCGTCGGTGGACTCATTGCGGAAGCAACGGCCGGGGAAGATGGCGCGGATGGGCTTGCCCTCGTTGATCAGCGCGTCCTTATACTTTTTGTAGATGGCGTTCTGCGCCGCAGAGGTCTGCGACTTGAGCAGCTGGCCGTTCTCCAGATAATAGGTGTCCTGCATATCGCGGGCGGGATGGAACTTGGGAATGTTGAGAGACTCGAAGCATTCGTAGTCGCTCACCACCTCGCTGTAGTCCTCCACGGTGAAACCCATGGAGCGGAACACGTTTTCGCACTGGCGCTGCACCAGCGTGATGGGATGATAGGAGCCTCTTTCGATATTCTGAGGAACCGAAACGTCGAACACGGGGGTGCTTTCCAGCTCGCGCTTCAGAGCCAGCTCCTGCAGCTCCTTCATTTTTTCGTTGATGCCATCGGTGACAGCCACCTTGAGACTGTTGATCACCTGACCCATGGTCTTTTTCTCCTCGGGGGAGAGTGCGCCCATGCCCTTGAGCAGGGCGGTGACAGAGCCGTTTTTGCCCAGATAGGCCACGCGAATGGCCTCCAGCGCCTCGGCAGAGTCAACGGCCGCCAGCGCGGCCTCGAATTCCGATTTCACGGATTGGATCTTTTCGGTCATGATTTCCTCCTAAAAAAATAAAATACCCATCCCACGCATGGGACGGGTAAACCCGCGGTACCACCCAAGTTCGGAGGCTCGGCCTCCGCTCTCTTTGCCGTCCTTCCGTGGGACGGCCTCACTCCGCTTCGCCCAAGGGGATCGCGGACCACTCCCGCGCTGAAATTTCAAAGCTGACCCCTGCGGCGCTCCCAGCCAACGGCGCCTGCTCTCTGAATAAGGGGCTCCAACTCCTACTGCCACGCGTTCACCGTGAGGGTCTTTGCCAAAATAACATCCATATTATAGCACACCCCGAACCGTTTGTCAATCTTTTTTTTATTTTTGTCGCAGATTTCATAAGAGCTCCGTCCGGCAAACGGGGGATCGATGACCGGCCGCTTCGGTCATCCTTGGGCAGAGCCGTTCCGCTCTTGATCCGTTTTCGGGCGGCGGTTTCTAAAAAGACGGCAGGAATTTTCCGCTTCCTCTTGACGGCGGGGCTCGTTTGTGCTATAATGGTTGCATCAGAAACAGTTGCATCTGCAACGATCAAAAAATGAAAGGAGAAACGAAGGTGGCTGCTTTCTTTATGCAAAAGCTGAACGTGGTGAGCCGATGTCAGACGCTCTATCGCAGCCAGCAGCTTCCGCTGGAGGATCTGAACGGCGTGCATCACAGCATGGTGCTGGTGGTCGCGCACGATCCCGGCCTCTCCCAGGATCAGATCGCCTCTCGCCTGTGCCTGAATAAAAGCACGGTGGCAAGAGCGCTGACGCGATTGGAGGATGCAGGCTACGTGGATCGCCGCGCCGACGCGGAGGACCGCCGTGTTCTGCGCGTCTATCCAACCGAAAAAATGCTGGCGGTCCACTCCCGCGTGCGCGAGATCTCCCGCCAATGGAACGAGCTTCTCTCCGAAAATTGCACCGAGGAGGAGCTGGCGGTCTTCCATTCGGTGCTTTCCCGCATGGCCGAGCGCGCCAAGGAGATCGTGAAGGAACAGGAGGATAGCGCACAATGAAAACAGTTCTTGCTTATCTGCGCCCCTATCGCAGGCGCATGGCGGCAGGCTTCACCGTGAAGGTGATCGCCACGCTCACCGAGCTGCTCCTGCCCTACATCCTCAGTCACATTCTCAAAAACGTGGTGGCCTTCCAAGGAATTCCGCAGATCCTGCTCTGGGGCGGTGCCATGGTGGTGTTTGCCGCCATCGGTATGGTTGGAAACATCGTTGCAAACCGCATGGCCGAGCGCGTGACCGTCACCTTCTCCGAGAATCTCCGCAGGGATCTTTTTGCCCGCACCCTGCGTCTCTCCGCCGCCCAGACCGACCGCTTCACCGTGGCCTCTCTGGAATCGCGCATCACCACCGACACCTATCACGTGCATCGCTTCATCGGCATGGCGCAGCGCATCGGCATTCGCGCCCCCATCCTGCTGATCGGCGGGATCGCCGTGACGATGATCATGGATTCCTTCCTTTCCATGATCATGGTGGCCATGCTCCCCCCCATCTTCCTCATCGTCTACACCGTTTCGCGCCTCGGCGTTCCGCTCTACACCCGCGTGCAGGATTCCGTTGACCGCATGGTGCGCGTGGTGCGCGAGGA
>JAZRCQ010000261.1:0-3554 GCA_045659845.1 Eubacteriales bacterium | reverse complement strand
TGGATGCTGACCATGCCGACGCTGCGCTCGGCGTTCACTCCATCTGATAAAAAAAGAACTACCGCAGAGCAACTCTGCGGTAGTTTTCTTCCGTTGGATCATCGGAGCAAACGGTCCAGAAGATCCTCCATATAGTCCTCGGGGTAATCCTCGGGGCTGGCAATGTAGCTTTCGTAATCGGCGAGCCATTGCTCGGCTTCCTCGGGAGAATCGAAGCCGATCATGGTATTGATGGCGAAGGCGGCGAAGCAGAACAGCAAAAAGACCACAAGCCCCAGAATGCCGAGAGCAAGTCCCCATTTTGCTTTGCCGGTCATGGGCTCTCCCTTTCGGGAAACGAAGGCAAAGACCACGGCCAAAAGGCCGCAAACAAAGCTGATCGGGATGCAACAGCAGCAGGTGACCAGAAGGGAACAGATGCCCAGGATCAAAGAGGCGGTGGCCATTCCGTTGGAGCCGTTGGCGCCGGGAGCGGTGCGGCGATAGTCCTCGCGGTAATCGCGATATTCATATTGGTTCATAACGAGACGTCCTTTCTTTTTTAGGATACGTTCATTATAGCATGGATGGAAAGGAAATGCAACCGATTTCAGAAAAAAAGTGTGAAGGGAAGTGAAAAAATGAAAAGAAATGCCATCAAGCTACTGGTGGTGCATATGATCGCCTTGGCGGGATGCATGGCGTTTCCTCTGTATCAAAGGGCGATCGAGCTTGTACCGAGATTGCTTTCGGGATGCTTTTTGCACGATCTTTTCTTTTTGTACTGCCCTCTTTGCGGAGGGACACGAGCGGTTTCAGCGCTATTGCGAGGAGCGCTTGCTGAGGCGCTGGCCTGCAATGCGCTTGTGGTGTTGGTGATTCTTGCTGCGATCGCGCTCTACGTGGTGGCGTGGATTCGTTTTTTTCGGAGAAAAGAAAGGCTGCTGTGGCTTCCGCGCCGTTGGTTTTTGATCTGTGTCGTTGCGGTGGCGGCATTCGGCATCGGAAGAAACCTGCTGATGCTGACCTTTTCCTTTGATCCCTTGGGGGATCTTATATGGTTTTGGAATTGGATCCTTTAAGTCTGTGCATACTTTTTGCACAGACTTTTTTTCTTGGGGGGAGCTATGATTCGGATTTTGCACGTGATCAGCGACGAAAACGTGGGGGGAGCGGGAATCCTGCTGGCCAATCTTTTGCGCCATCTGGATGCAACGCGCTTTCATAGCGCCGTGGCATTGCCGCAGGATTCGGCGCTGATCGACCGACTTTCGGGGCTGGCGCAGATCTTTCCCCTGCGCTATCCCTGCAACCGTCTTTCCGTGGCCTCATTGCGGGAGCTGACGGAGGTGATCCGCCAATGGAAGCCGCATCTGATCCATGGGAATGCGGCTCTTTCGGCCAAGCTTGCAGGTCGTTTGCACGGAAAAGCGGTGGTCTACACGCGGCATTGCTATTATCCGCTGGAGGCGCCGCGCCTCGGACTGCGCGCGTTGGCAGAGCGGCAGGGCAACCGTTGGCTCACCGATTTTGCCATTGCAACGGCTCCCTCAGCGGCGGAAAATCTGCGGTCGCTCCGCGTTCCGCAGGGATCTCTGCGCGTGATCCTCAACGGCTCCGAGCCCGTTCGGGTGTGCGATGCGGAGGAGCTTGCCGCGTGGAGGTGGCGGCATGGGCTGGGCGAGAAGGAGATCCTCATCGGGATCTGCGCCCGATTGGAGGCCTGCAAGGGACATGAGACCTTTCTTCGGGCGGCTCGGCTGCTTGCAGATCGCATGAGCCGATGTCCGCTTCGCTTTGTGATCGTGGGAGAGGGGAGCCGAAGAGAGGAGCTGGAGCATTTGGCACGGACGCTGGCGCTGGAGGATCGGGTGTGCTTCACGGGCTTTGAGCAGGACATGGCCCCCGTTTACCGTTCCCTCCGCATTCACGTGAATTGCTCCTGCGGAACGGAGACCTCCTGCCTCGCGCTTTCAGAGGGGATGAGTGCCTCGTTGCCAACGGTGGCCTCAGACTACGGCGGGAATCCGCTGATGGTGCAGGCGGCAGGGCGATGCTTTCCCGTTGGAAATGGGGAGGCGCTGGCGGCGGTGCTGGAGGAGATCCTCACCGTTCCCTCCCTGGAGAGGCAGATGCGCGAGGCTTCTCTGGCCGACTTTCGGGAACGGTTCACGGCGGAGCGCATGGCGAGGGAAACGCAGGAGGTCTATGAGGAGGTGCTGGCGCGACGAAGTCGAAAAGCTTCACGCCGGGGCATTGACAGTGCGCCGAAAATCTGATATAATAAAGGGAGTAGAACGGTGCCTGCCATCGGCAGGCAGAAGAGGAGGACGGAAGAGTTGAGAACTGCATTGATCACGGGTGCCTTTGGTGGCATGGGCAAAGCCACAGCGGCTCTGCTTCGTGCGCAGGGCTATCGGGTGTTTGCCATGGATCGACGCGTGGAGACGTCGGAGGATGTGGATCTGATCCCGCTGGAGGCCGACGTTACCTCCGAGGAGAGCGTTCAAGGGGCTATGGAGGAGATCTCCCGCCGCACAGACCGCTTGGATGCCGTGATCCACTTTGCAGGGATCTATCTGCTGGACTCCCTCGTTGAGATCGGAAATGAAGCCTTTTCCCGCATTGTGGACGTAAATCTGAGCGGTGTGTATCGGGTGAACCGACTGGCAATGCCGCTGCTGGGGCAGGGAAGTCGGATCCTGATCACCACCAGCGAGCTGGCTGTGCTGGATCCCTTACCCTTCACGGGGATCTACGCCGTGACCAAGGCGGCACTGGACAAGTATGCCTTTTCGCTACGCATGGAGCTGCAGCTGCTGGGGATCAGCGTTTCCGTGTTGCGAGCAGGTGCGGTGGAAACGGATATGCTGGGAGCATCCACCTCGGCGCTGGAGCGCTTCTGCGAGACCACGTCGCTCTATTCCTGCAATGCGGCAAGATTCCGCTCCATCGTGGATCGGGTGGAGGCGCGGTGTGTGCCGGCCGAGCGGATCGCCGCTAAGTGCGGCAGGATCCTGCGAAAAAGAAGGCCTGCCTTTGCCTATTCCATCAATCGTAATCCCTTGCTTTTGCTGATGAACTGTCTGCCGAAGCGGTTGCAGCTTTGGATCATTCGCATGATCCTGCGATAACGAACGAAAAAGTACTGCCCCGTGCAAAAGCACGGGGCAGTACTTTTTATTCAAGGATCAGTCTTCCTTCTTTCTGCAAAGAACGAGGGAGGTGCCTGCCATCAGGAGCAGAGCGAGAGGCGCGGCAAGCGCGGATCCGCATCCACCCTTTTCTTCCTTGGCGGCAGGGGTGGTGGTGGGAGCCTCGGTGGATTGCTCGGGAGCCTCGGTGGGCTCTTCAGGTGCTTCCGTGGGCTGCTCGGGCGCCTTGGTGGGCTCTTCGGTGGGAGCAGCAGGAGCATCGGTGGGAGCTTCGGTGGGCTGATCTGCTACGGGAGGCTTTTCGTAAGCAATGTTATCCTTGCATTCCCAAGCGGCGGCATTTACACGTTAAACCAGACCGTATCCATCAATGAAGGCCATAGCGGCACTTTGACGTCTCCTTTGTATATTTCCGCATAT
>JAZRCQ010000260.1:0-6503 GCA_045659845.1 Eubacteriales bacterium | reverse complement strand
GTGATGAAATTTTCATATTGCCTTTTACTGAATCCGAATTTCTCTTGGATTTCACGACCTGTTTTGCCTTGTGATCGTAGTTCCAATATTTCTTTTTCGTAATCTTGTATGTGTCGATATCCTCTTGGCATAACAAAAGCCTCCTGTGGTAGATATATTTCTATTCTACCACAGGAGGCTCTTTTTTTCAATTGTCCGTTTTTAACGGACTTGTGCATCAGAGCATCCCGCTTTTTTGTTTTTTTGGATCACGCGCCGGCGTATTGGTTGGCGGCGTGGTTTGCAAAGTCGGATGCAAGCTTACCGATTGTCGTTTCATATCCCGAGCCCTGGCTTCCGAACATGCTGGAGAAGCCGGTATCGTTGAAGTTGAGCATGCCTCTGATGGCACTGTCCAGACCGAGGCCGGAGGGCTTCATCACCACGGAGAGGTCGATGATCACCGTTTTGTAGATGATATCCATCATCTCATAGGATTGCTCATCGCGAACACCGCGCACGCGGATGGTCTGCTCATAGAACTCGGGGATCAGATACTTGCTGGAATAGGAGGCCATTTCCTCGATCACGGCGCCGGAAAGGTTCAGCTCGGGAGCCGTGAGCGGAATGCTGGTGGCAGAGGAGTGGCCTGCATGGGCGCAGGATACGTGCTCTGCGGCGGCGTTCCACTTGGGCATGGGCAGAATTCCGTAGTTATCCATTTCGCGCAGGCTATACTGGCCATACATATTCTCCACCCAGAACAAGGAGCGGTTCTTGAGGAAGATGTCGGTTTCCAGATTGGGAGCCTGATAGGAAGCGTTACTATGCTCCGTGCGGTTGGAGAGGAGCGCCATGCTCGTGTCGTTCACCATCGAGGTGATGGTGGAAAGAATGGTGTAGACCACCTCCGACATTCCCTTGTTGGTGGCGGAAAGGAAGGGAATATCATTTTCATCCTTCTCGATGATCATATATCCGGAGGAGAAGAAGAAGGGCTGCCACACGAAGGAGTTCACGGCGAGGCCGTAGGTGTCCATATAGGTCATGCCGTCGAGACCGTCGCTGTTGGAGGTGACCTTCTTGGCCATTTCCTGCATGGCCTCGATGGTCCAGTTTCCATCCTTCACCAAGGCATAGGGATCGTCCAGCGTGTGGGCGGTGATCATCGACTTATTGAAGAAGGTGACGCCAACGGTGTTGTAGGCAGAGATGTTTGCTGCGCCGGGGCAGAAGAAATTGTAGCCGCCGATCGAGGTGGCATCGTAGAAGGAGGACATCCAGTAGTCCTGCGTCATATCCACGTAGGGGATGCGATCCCACTCATGGAGATAGCCCTTGATGGCGAGGTCGAAGCTGGCATCCACCATGCCCATCAGCACGTCGTAGGTCTGGAGCTGTCCCAGATGGCACTTCTCGATCTCGGTTTTCATTTTGCCGCTGGTCATCTTGGAGCCCACCACGTTCACGCCCAAAAGCTCGTTGATGTGCTGGTCTCTGGCATAGATCGCGCTGTTCACGCGGTCATCCGCCTCGGTGTCCACAAGAACGTCCACCTCCTCGTAGGCGAAGAGATAGCCATCCTCGGCGCGGGTGAGAACAATGAAGTCTCTGCCGCCGCCGTTCAGGTTATCGTAGCGGGAAGCCTCCTCGGTCTGCTGGCTTCCTTCCCCCGTTGCGGAGGGATCTCCTCCCTTGTCTCCGCAGGCACTGAGCAGGCAGGCGGCAAGGGTGAGCAGGGCCAGAAGCAGAGCAAGGCTCTTGATTTGTTTTTTCATATTATCGATTCTCCTTGAGCTTGCAAGAGAGGCAGATCAAAGATCTCTCTTTTTGGTGAGAACGGCGCCGCCCATCACGGACATCAGCGCGATCACGCCCAGCGCGGTCACGGTTGCGCCGCAGCCGCCCTTTTCCTCAGCGCCGCCCTGATTTGCCTCGCCGGTGGGGGCAGGGGTGGTTTCGGGAGCAGCCTCGGTGGTTTCGGGAGCCTTGGTGACGTTGGGCTTCACGGGGATATCGGGAACCTTATTGCCGGTTTCCTGCTCGTTGGTGGCCTCACCGGTGGTGATATCGGTGCCATCGTCGAAGGGCTTTTCCACGGCGGTCACGGTGTTCTGCTTATCGAGGAGCATACCGTAGACCACGGTCTCTCTCCAGCTGGTCTTTTCCTCGGAGCTGTTGGAATAGGTGGTGTAGTCCTCGGGGTTGGCGGGGTTGGTCTTGCCGCCGTGAGAAATGCCGCAGATGCGGAGGAACTGCGCCTCGGTGCCCTTCAGATCGAAGAGGATAGCAACCTTATCATACACGCCGTCCAGCGCGTCGGCACCGAGATCGGCACCGTTGATGGTGGCAATGTCGCCTGCGCCGCTCATGCGGAGCGCGGTTCTGTCATAGTAGCCCAGCAGAGTCCAGTTTTCGCCGTCGCAGCTGGTGTAGATGTCGGCCGCCTGAAGCATATTGTTCAAGCCGCTGGTGGCATAGCCGAAGGAATCCAGCTTGGCCAGCTGACCGAAGTTGTAGGTGAGCAGGATGGAATAGATGCTATCCTCCTTGCCGGTTTCGCCAAGATGATTATACTTCTCGCCGTTGGGGATGTAGGCAAAGGCACCCTTTGCCTTGGAGCCGTTCTGCAGCTTGTCGCCGGTGTTACCGGAGGTCCAGATGCCGTCCACGGAGCCGGAGATCGGTCTTTCCAGCGCGCCAACGCCCATCACGGAGAAGCCATAGGTGAGGTAGCGGCCCAGATCCCACTGATCTCTGGCGTTGGTGATGGAATTTGCGGTGTAGGAATACTGAGAAAACACGGAGGAGGTGTAGAGGCCATTGCTGATGATGGTGTAGCCCACGGGGATCGAGGTGCGAACCTCCAGCGCGGTCTCGCCAACGGGACGGAACGCGGTGTCGGCAGCGGGAGCGTCCTCTGCGCCAACCAGGAGGCAGAGTGCGCTTGCCATCAGCAGGCAAGCCAAAAGGAACGATACGAGCTTTTTCATTTTGTTCTCCTTCTGCAGAATTCTGCAATTTAAATTTCCGGCATATCCGACCGTTGCGGCGCCGCCGGTGGCGCCTCTCCTCGCGAGACGGTCGGAAAAGGGACGTTTTTGGATGAGAGGGCAACGGAAGCGATCATCTTCTTCCGCCTCTTCGCTTTTTGGAAAGCAGCGCGCAGCCTGCCGCCGCCGAAAGCATCACGGCGAGAGCGCCTGCCGCAGAGCCGCAGCCCTTCTTTTTGCCGCCGCTTGTCTCATCGGTGGCGGGGGTGGTGACAGTGGGCTCGGAGGGCGTGCCGGAATCCTCGGTCTCGGAGGATACGTAGCCTGCCGCCATTTCGCCGTTGGAGCTGCCGGCCTCGTCGGGGGCGAGCCAGAAGGAATAGAGCGTTCCCTTTTCCATCACGAAGCGAATGCGGAAGGCCTTGCCCTTCAGCTGCTCCAGCGTTTTGCCGTCGCTCCAGGTGAAGTAGGTCCTGCAGGAATTGTCCACGATGGGAGTGCAATCCTCGCGGCTGTAGCCCTCCAGCACGCGGCCGTCCTTGTCCAGAATCTCGGCGCGGAGGGAGCCTGCGGAGGAATTGGCGTTCACAAAGAGATATTTCACGTCCTTGGTGACGGTGAGGGGCTTGGTGAGCAAAACTCCCGTTCCGTCCATGGAGGCAAAGCCGTCGCGGCGCAGGCTTGCATAGCCAACGGCACCGCCCAGATAGGCGCCCTGCAGGGGATAGCCGTTTGCATCCTTATAGTCACCGCTGAAGCCGGAATAGTAGATGCGGATCTCGTTTTCATAAACGATCACGCCGCCCGTGGCGCTTTGCAGATAGCCATAGTCCCAAGTGCCCTCGGTGCGGGAGGCCGAAATCAGCGCGCTCCGCATGGGGCGATCGTAGTGGAAGCCGTCGCGGCTGAAGCCAACCTGGATCTCGGTGATCTTGGGATTCTTGGTTTGCGCGATCACGTCGTTTTCAGGGCCGTACCACATCTGGTGGAAGCCCAGCATCACGCTTTCGTAGGCAACGGAATCGAAGTTATAAAGCTCGGGGATCTCGTCGCTGGCCGTGAGGTCTATCTTGTCGGCCGAGTCGGGTCTGAGCCAGAGAATGGGCTCATTCTTCTCCCATTTTCCCGCCGTCAGGAAGGATTCTCCGGCGTGATAATAGCGCAAACGGGGGCGGTGGGTGGTGTTTCCCCACTTCACGCTGGCCTGACCGCGGATGGAAAACACCCACTGCTCGGAAAAGGGATTATAGAAGAAGGTGGAGCGGTCGCCCATGGGGCCGGTTTCGGCTCTCTTGCTCCAGTTGAGCCCGTTGGCCGAGGTGTAGAGCACGGCGGGGATATCATATTTATTTGCCGAGGAATCGTTGGGGCTGCGGATCATCAGCTTATAGCGCTCGTTGGGCGCGGCGTTGTAGTCGATCCAAATGCTGAAGGAGTCGGTTCTCTGCTGGCGCACCAGCGTGTTGGTGCCGTCGGAATTGATGGCGGGACGCTCCCAGTGGATACCGTCGGTGCTGGTGGCGTAGGCAAGAACGTTGTTGAAGCCTGCCTCATACCACATTTTATAGACCTTTTCCTCCATATCATACCAGATGCCGCCGCTGGTGCAGGCGGTGCTGGGAAAATCGGTCAGCTCCCATTTGGCCTCGGGATAGAAAACGGGATTGTCGGGATTTTCGTAGGCCTGATAGTAGGTGCGGGAGAGCGAGGTGGAGTCAATGAGAAAATCGTCCACGAAGAGCTGGCGGCCGCGATCGATGTTGATCAGGCCGGGGGCATATCCGCCCTTGCTCTGCGCCAGCAGATAGGGAGCCGTTACCGCGTCGCCCTTGTTGGGATCGATCGAAAACTGATAGTCTGCCGGATAGACAATACCGTTGTAGAGAGCGTTGGCGGGCAGATTCGCATCCGTCAGCTCCGCCACCGTGTTGTTGGCGAGAGCAGGAAAAGACGTGAGCGCCATCATAAGCACCACCAGCATCAAAAACCCTCTCCGGAATTTTCCAGAACGCATCCTTGCACCTCCGAAATCTGAATTTTCACCCGATTCTCACTGTGATGATTTCATTATATCATGTTCGCCGAAAAAAGGGAATCCCAAAAGGCAAGCAGAATATAAAACAAATCACGGTATTTTCCGTTTTTCCAAGGATTTTTAAACAAAATCCCCAATATTTTTAAAAAAATATTTGATTTTTCACCAAAAGCGTGGTATAATAGACTAACGATTTTTTTGATCCTTTCGGAAAGGAGACCGAAAAATGCCCGGAAAAATCACCATTCGCGACGTGGAAGTCGGCCCAGAATTTTTCGTTGACGTTCGCAAGCTGACCAACTACAACATCAACACCCCTCGCTATATCAACACCGTGCATTGGCACGATCATTTTGAATTGGAGCTGCTGGATTCCGGACGCGCCTACCACGTGATCAACGGTCGGGAATATGCCATCGGCCAAAGAGACGCCTATCTGGTCACCCCTGCCGACGTGCACACGCTCCATCCCTTTTCCGACGCCGAGGATCGCGTTTCCATCACCCACATCAGCTTCAACGAGGCCGCCATCTCGGAAAACGTGTTCAACGATCTCATGGCCCAGCCCGGCCCTCTGCACGCCACCCTCTCGGAGGAGCAATATGAAACCTTTCAGCTGCTCATCCGCCTCATCCGCGCCGAGGCCTCCTCGGAGGAGAACGCGCATCGCCGCCAGCGCAATCTCTGCAACTATCTCGTTCTGAAATTCATCGAGCTGTTCAACAGCCAAACCCACATTCGCCCCGAGGAGCCTCGGGAGCTTGCCAAGATCGGAAACAAAAACCATCTTTATATCAACAAGGCGATCTCCTACATCAAGTACAATTTCCGCAACCCCAAGCTCACCACGCAAAAGGTGGCGCAGGAGATCTTCCTCACGCCAAACTATTTCGGCGAGCTGTTCTATAAGTATATGCACATCACCTGCCTCGACTATATCCGAAGGCTCAAGCTGAATTTTGCCCTGAGCCTGCTTTGCCAATCCAACATCACCGTGGCCGAGATCGCCGAGCGCTCCGGCTACACCAGCACCTCCTATTTCATCAAGGAGTTCAAGGCCGAATTCGGCACCACGCCTCAAACCTATCGGAATCAGCGGGAGAATCCGTCCACCTGAGACGCTGCCGCAGGGAACGGAGGGGTTGTCCTCTAACAAGTGAAAGCCTTGCAAAAAACAACCCTACCGTCTCGCTTCGCGAGCCACCTCCCCTTGCACAGGGGAGGCTGATTTTGAAAGCGAGGACTTTGAAAATTTACCTTTCTAACTCTAAAAATTATAAAAAATGTTAGTTAGAGGCACAGCACAACGAAAGGCTCCCCTGTGTAAGGGGAGCTGGCGCCGATAGGCGACTGAAGGGTTGTAAACTAAGGAGTTTCTGCTTTGCAAGGACAACCCTACCGTCACGGCAAGCCGTGACACCTCCCCTTGCACAGCGGAGGCTATTTAGGGAGCGAAGGCTTTGAAATTTGGTTTCCCAACTCTAAAATTTTGCAGA
>JAZRCQ010000259.1:0-7524 GCA_045659845.1 Eubacteriales bacterium | reverse complement strand
AAACTTGGATTTGCCCTTTTCCACCTGCTTGGCCACGTCGGCCGTGCCGGCAAGGGAATTGGCCCACTCAATGCCGCCAACCACGTCGCGTGCGGCCAGAAGCAGAGCGCAAACGGCCAGCTCCTTCACGCCGTTGGCATTGGCGCCGGGGGTGTTGAACACCACGATGCCTGCATCGGAGCAACGGTCGATGGGAATGTTGTTCACGCCTGCGCCTGCGCGGGCAACGGCGAGAAGCTCGGGATTGAATTCCATGTCATGCATGACGGCAGAACGCACCATAATGCCATCGGGATTTTGGATATTCTCTGCGATCTCGTAGGAGGCGTCCAGCTCATCGAGACCGATCTTTGCGATTTTATTGAGAAGTTGGATTTTCATAGCGATCACGTTCCTTTCAAGCCTTGGGATTTTTTGCGGCGAAGTCCTTCATGAAGGCCACCAGAGCCTCCACGCCGGCATAGGGCATTGCATTGTAGATGGAGGCGCGCATACCGCCAACGGAGCGGTGACCCTTCAGGTTCTTCAGGCCTGCCTTGCTTGCCTCGGAGGCAAATTTCTTATCCAGATCGGCGTCTCCCGTGACAAAGGTGACGTTCATCATGGAGCGGGTGTCCTTGAGGACCGGAGCGATATAGTAGTCCTGAGAATCGAGGTAATCGTAGAGCAGGGCTGCCTTCTTTTCGTTCATCTCCTGCATCTTCTCCAGACCGCCCAGCTCGAGGATCCACTCGTAAACCAGCTTGGCCATGTAGATGGTGTAGCAGGGAGGCGTGTTATACATGGAGTCGTTCTCTGCCATGGTCTTCCACTCCAGCATGGTGGGCATCTTTTCCTCGGCATAGTTCAGAAGGTCCTCGCGAACGATCACGAGGGTCATGCCTGCGGGAGCCATGTTCTTCTGCGCGCCTGCGTAGATCACGCCGAAGCGGCTGACGTCGATGGGCTCGGAGATGATGCAGGAGGAGAGGTCGGCCACCAGCGGAATATCACCCGTGTCGGGGATGTAGGAATACTTGGTGCCGTAGATGGTGTTGTTGAAGCAGATGTGGAGGTAGGCGGCGTCGGGACGGATCATGTCCTTGGTCACCACGGGAACGTGATTGAAGTTATCCTCCTTGGTGGTGGCAATGCACTTCACGTCGTAGCCCAGCTTCTGCGCCTCCTTGAAGGCCTTGCCGGAGAACTGGCCGGAAACCACGTAGTCGGCCTTGCCGGTGCGATTGATGAGGTTTTGCGGAACTGCCGCAAACTGCGTGGAAGCGCCGCCCTGCAGGAACAGCACCTTACAGTTATGGGGAATATTCATCAGCTCGCGGAGCATCGCCTCGGCGCTCTGAATGATTGCTTCATAATCGGGAGAACGGTGGGACATCTCCATCACGGACATGCCGGATTCGCCATAGCACACCATTTCGGCTGCAGCCTTTTCCAGAACGGGAAGGGGGAGCATGGAAGGGCCGGCGGAAAAATTATAAACTCTGTTCATGGTAGTATCCTCCGAAAAAACGCTTGAAGCGTGTATTTGAAAAATATACTATTATTATATTCATTTTGCATCCGCGTGTCAATAGATTTTGCGAAAAAACTTTACTTTTTTTTATTTTTTATAAAAAACGATCAAAAAATGCAAGAAAAAAGGAATGAAGGTTGCAAAAACGAGAAAGAGGGATGAAAAAAAGCAAAAAAATCTTGCATTTTTATGCGATTTGTGATATACTATAGAAAATTGGAAAGGCGGGCGCGAAAATGAAACGGACCTATCGCTATTTTTTTTATGACTTCGACGGTATGCTGGCCGACACTTATCCTCACATCGCTGCCACCTTCGTGCGCGCGATGAAGGAGCTGAGGGGAAAGGACATCGATTATGAGGAGGCCTTCGAGCTCTTCAATATCACCTATGCCCATGCCTATGCACACTACAACGTGACCGACGAGGAGCGCGCGTATTTCATGGCGCTCAACGAGGATCTCAGGGTGGAGCCGAGGCCGGAGCTGTTTCCCCATGCTGAGGCTGTTTTGCGGAAGGCGATGCAAAGAGGCTGCAAGAATTTTATCTACACCAATCGGGGCGATTTCCTCTATCGCTATCTGGAATTTTTCGGGATCGCCGATTGCTTTGAGGATTGCGTGATCTCGGCAAGAAAGCCCGATCCGCAATCGCTTTTGGCCATGCTGGAAAAGCACGGCATCGATCCTGCGGAGGCGGTGGTGGTTGGCGACCGTGCGCTGGACGTGGAGGGAGGCTTCCGCGCGGGCGTGGAGGGCATTCTTTTCAATCCCATTGGCCGCGTGAAGGAGCATTGCGCCAAGTACGTGATCACCGATCTTTCCGAGCTATATGATTTTATTCCGTAACGCAGGCAAAAAAGAGAGCGCTTCGGCTTGGCCGAGGGCTCTCTTTTTTGCGGCAGGGAACAAGCGTACTCCGATGATTGCGCCGTGATTGCCGAGGCGGTGCCGGATAAAAAGTCCCCCTCAGGCCTTTGGCCTGAGGGGGATCGTGCTTTGCTCAGATATCGTACTGCGAAAGGATCTGACTTGGAGTTTTCCGAAGCAATGCGCGGATGGGCAGGATGCCAAAGAGGAGGCAAACGCCATAGAGCAATGCCAGCACGATGAGCGCCAGCCATGCGGGATAATAGAACAGCTCCGCAAACAGCGGCGAGGAGGTGAGCCAAGCGGTGACGGCGGCGCTCACGACCAGATAGCCCACGAACACGGTGAGCGTGGTGAGCACCATGGCTTCCACAAAGAAGCGGAAGCAAAGATTGCGCTTGGAAACGCCGATGGCGCGATAGATCCCGATCTCCTTGATGCGGTTCATCAGCGAGGAGCGCATAATGAAATACATGCAAACGCACATCACGCTCAGCAGGATCGCAAGCGTCACCAAAGAAACGGTGATCTCCTCACGGTTGCCCTCCATATGCATTTCATGCAGAACGGAGGGGGTGATCAGTGCCTGCATATAGGGCGTGGGGCCCTCGGCGTCGGCAAAATGCCGGATCAGCCACGATTCGGTGGCCTTGGGATCGGTGGAATGGAGCAGGGTGTAAACGATCGACTCTCTGCCGTAGTAATAGTCGTCCGGCGCCACCTCCAGCGTCACGTTCATGCCGAGCGTTGCGGTGGTGTTGGCGGAGGCATCGTATTTCTCATCGTAAACAGTGGTGTAGGGGGAGGCCAGCGGATCGGTGTCGCCCGTTTGCTTGGAGAGCGCCAGATAGTCGGCATCGCTCACTAAAAACAGCTTTTCATAGGTGTTGCCGCGATGCTTGTTGTAGAATTCGTTTTCATAATGTCTGGCCTGCTCCTCCAGTACTTCCTTTACGTTGGGGTAGTCCTTGAGGTTCTGCCCCAGCGTGGGGTAGGTGCCGTGGCGGCGCTGATAGAGCGCGGCGCGGTAGGCGTTTTCATCGGCCATATAGAGAAACTTCATATCCTCCATGCCCTTTTCCAGATAGAGCCAAGCGGCAATATCGTTGTACGTGAAGGAGGCGCACTCGCGAAGATAAGCTTCGATGCGGCCATAGTAGATCTCGATGAGCCAGCGGTAGTATTCCGCCCTGCCGATCTCCTCTATTTTCTTTTCAAACTCGGGAGTGCCCTTTGCCAGCTCGGGATGGAGACGGGCGGTCTCCTCAAGGCACCATGCCTCAAACAGATCCATCAGCTCGGTGGGCTTTTGGCTTTGCTCGGCCCAGGTTTCGTAGCTGCCGTAGAGCGTGCGCAGACCGGCCAGACGGAGCGAGAGCCCGTTGAGGGAGATCTTGTCGCCCTCCTTGGGGGGATTGGCGACGTTGGGGCGGAGGAGCAGAAGCGTGGTGCCGTTTTCCACGGTGATGCCGTAGTCGGAGGCGGGATGAACCAGCAGGTGATGGGAATCGATCACGTAGCGAGCCAGAGCGGCTTCCGAAAGATAGGCCGCGGTTTCCGAGCTTTTCACGATGCCCCCGATCCGCAGACTGTGGCCATTGACGGTGAGATAGGGCGAGATGAGCCCGATCAGATCCTCGTAGCGGCTGATATAGCCAACGGAGGAGGCGGAAAGCAGCTGATCGGCCACGGCGGTGGTGATCACCAGATCGTATTCTCCCAGCTTTTCCTCAGAGCCCACCAACAGTTCATGCCCCTGCAGGAGCGTGCGGTCAAGCAGGCTGGCTGAGGCGTTCAAGCGCGTGGAGGAATAATTGGAGCTGAAGGTTTCAAACACGCCGGTGAGATAGGAGAGCGTGGTGTCGCCGGAGGGCCTTCCGGGAGGATTGAGGCGCAGAAGATCCACGGCGGCCGCAGGATCGTCCAGCGCGGAGAGAAGCTTTTGGGACACCTCTCCGTCGGGGGTGTAGACGTAGAACACGTTGTGGTTATACTGCCCCTCGATCTTCTGAAGCTCTCCGAAGGCGGTGCCGAAAATGGAGGTCATCAGCACGAAGATGGCGGCGAAGAGCGTCATGCAGGTCAGAAGCACCTTTTTGCCCTTTCTCTTGCGGCGGAAGTTGGCTTGGTAGCCGCTTTTCAACGAGGAGGCAAGGGAGAATAGCCGCCCGTGGTGCTCGCCCTCAATGGGAGGCAGAGCCGACATATCCACCGAGGTCTCCTCCACGGGGGCAGAACGCTCGGCATGGAATTCTCCCTCCAGCAGGCGGATCTCGCTGCTCTCATCCAGCACCTGCACGCGATCGTCGCGGAGCTGGAGATAGAGCTTGCCGCCGTTGTTTACGATGCGGATGCGGATGGGCTCCTCGGGCGCGGCACCGTAGTATTCGATCTCCGTGTTGGCCGAGCGCAGGGAGGCCCGCTCCAATTCACCGAGATACACGTGGTTTTTATTGCGCGCCGCATAGCCGGAGGCACCTTCGTTGTGGCGAACGCTTTCCACGGAGCCGTCCTTCAATTCGATCACGGAATCGCAGTAGTAGTCCACCAGATTGGCCTCGTGTGTGACGAGAAGCACCAAGCGATCGCGGGCGATCTCGCGGAGCAGATTCATGATATGGATGGTGTTGGCCTCGTCCAGATTTCCCGTTGGCTCATCGGCAAGGATGATGCGGGGGCTCTTCACGATGGCGCGGGCGATGGCGATCCTTTGCTGCTGACCTCCCGAAAGTGTGTCGGGGGTGCGATGGCGATAATTCTCCATGCCAACGTTGCGGAGGGCGGCCATCACGCGGGTCTCCAGCACCTGCGGATCGTTCACGCCGCAGAGGCGCAGCGCATCGGCCACGTTATCGAAGCAGGACTCCTGCTTATTCAGATTGTAGTTTTGGAAAATATACCCAACGTAGCGATTGCGCAGCTCATCGGTGCTTTCGGTGACAGATCGGCCGTCCAGCATCACGGAGCCTTGATGGAAGGAATCGAGACCTCCGATCACATTGAGCAGGGTGGTCTTTCCGCATCCGCTCTTGCCGAAAATGGCCACCATGCCGGTTTGCGGGAAGGAAAGTGTGACGTCGTTGAGAACGTGCAGCTCGTTGCTTCTTCCTTTATTAAAAAACTTATGCAGTCCTTGCAGCTCGATCATGCAACGTTTCCTCCTTTCAGGGATTTTTTCACGCTTTCGCCGAAGAGCTTCTTGATCTGATTATGGGTGACGCGTGCCGTGAGCAGAAGCATTCCAAAGAACATCAGGGCATACTGCCAGGGATAGAGATAAACGAACTGGCCGTTCATCTCAGGCGAACGGAAGATCAGGATGGAGGTGATCGTCACCAAAACGTAGGCAGGGATGAGGGAGATCAGCATGCGCACGTACATGCCGATGCGGATCACCTTCACGGGAATGCCCATGGAGCGCATGATGGCCATATCGCCCTTGAAGGCCGAGAGGGAACGGAAGGAACAAAGATTGATGAAGAAGGCGATGAAAACGATCACGGCCAGCCAGATGATCACGACCAAAACGGCGGCAAGCGTGTTGAGAATGGTGTCGAAGGGATCGGGGGTGTAGGTCTCGTTGGAAAGCACGGCGATGTAGCCCTTTTCGGCCAGCTTGGAAAGCGCCGGCTCGGCCGCCTTATCGCTTCCGAAGAAGAGGGAGGCTTGGCGATAGGATTTTTCCAGAAATTCCTCGCCCATGAGCGTGATATAGTCGGCGCTGATGGCGAGATAGGGGTCCTCGCTATAGCCGTCGGAGATCTCCACGTGATGATGGTCGGTGTTTTGATCGTTGAAGTAGTCGGCGCGCACGGGCTTGCCGGGATCAACGTTGGTCAGATCGGCGTCGGTGAAGGTGCGCTGATAGGAGGAAACGGTGTCGCCGGCGGAATAATCATAATTATAGGAATAATAGGTGGAGGAGAACTGCAACTCGGTTTTATAGACGGTGTCGGGATCCAAACGTCCCAGCTCGGAACGGTAGGATTTGTCGGCAATATAAACGGTGTTGCCTTCCATGCTGAAATAGGGATAGATGTTGTTAAGATGGAGGTTCTTTTCATAGATGCCGTCCTCGGAATACAGCGAGCCGACCAGCTGGAAGCTGGAGCGGGAGAGGAGGCTATAGGCGGCCGTGACGGTGCGGAAGCCCTCGCGGTGGAACAGAATGCGGCCGTCCTGATTGTTGTCGTAGTAGTATTTCCAGCCCACCACGCGGAAGGGCAGGCGTTCCAGCGTCAGGATCATATCATCGGTGGGCTCTTCTGTGCCGAAAACGGTTTGGCAGCTGATGGGAAGATAGAGGAAGATCTCATCCCGCGCCTCGGGATAGCGGCCGAAGATGTCGGAGCCAAACCTTTCGTTGTAGGTGTAGAGCAGGCGCACACGGGCGTGGTTGCTGTAGGTGTAGTAGTATCCTTCATCCAGCAGGCGATCGTAGTGGAGATAGGAAAGAGCGCCCAGCTCGGCGGAGAGGGCGGTCAGCTCCTCCTCGGAGATCACCTCGCCCGATCGTTTCACCAGCACCACGCGGCCATCCACGTGGCGGAACATAGAAGAATCGGTGAAAAGATCCTTGGCTTCTCCGCTGGAGGCGGTCATGAGGAACACGCCCAGATTGCCCACCAGCATCAGCAGGCAGAGAAAGAGCGAAAGGCGGGGACGGGAGGTGAACATGGAAAGCCCCAGCGTAAGCCCGTTGCGAAGGGGTGCAATGCGTTTTTGGTGCGGCTTTTGCTCGGTTAAAGGCTGCTGCTCGGCCTCACGGCCTTCTATGACGGTGTCGGATTCCACGGCACCGTCATAGATGCGAACGTGGCGCGTGGCGGCATGGCTCACCTGCTCGAAATTGTGGGTGACCACAATGAGGAGCTTATCCTTGGAGACCTCCCGCAAAAGCTCAATGATCTCGGCAGAGGTGGCCGAATCCAGATTGCCCGTGGGCTCGTCGGCCAGAATGATGGGACTGTCCTTGGCCAGCGCGCGTGCAATGACGGTGCGTTGCTTCTGACCGCCGGAGAGCTTACTGCCCTTATGACGGACGTGCGCCTTGAGTCCCACGCGTTCGATCAGCTCCATGGCGCGCCTGCGCCGTTCCTTGCGGTCGGAAATATGCATCAGAGCCAGCTCCACGTTTTGCAG
>JAZRCQ010000258.1:0-2234 GCA_045659845.1 Eubacteriales bacterium | reverse complement strand
ACGCTTTCATCCGCAAGGAGAAGTCCTCGCCGTGTCAGCCTACCCGAAACCATAGACTCAACCTCTCCGGCTGACGTTTCCTTATCGAGTGTCACCGTAGGCACGCCTGCCGAAAAATAGAGTATGCCTGCAGGAACGATTTCCGCCTCATCGGGGACTCCGAGCGAGCTTTTAGGACTCTTGCCGTTCTTCCAGACGGAAAACAGATAAAGAAGCATCTGCATATTGAGTCCCATCGAAACGTCCTCGAGTGAAAAGTCCTTAGAGCCGGTCTTGTAGTCCACTACTCGAACGTAGTATTTGCCATCAGACTGCATCACGTCAACTCGGTCCACTACACCGTAGACGTACGCGTTCGTGCCGTCAGCGAGAGGCACACAAAGCGGCTCCACGGTATTTTCATCGGGCGATGGGAAGCGTATAGGCAGCTCGAAAAATGCAGGTCTGAACCTACTTTGCGAAAATTCCCCCGCAATACTCTTGCACAGTATCCTCGACGAGCGCTTAAGGCGCGCGAAAAGGTGTGCCAGACGGCTGCCCGAAAGATCGGGAGTGATACGGCAGATGGTCTGCATATAGTCCGAAACGATCTTGTCTACCATCTCGTCAAGCTCGACATCGCTTATACCGACAAGCGTACCTGCCGCCTCGGCACGTGAAACGAACACCTCGAGAATGTGATGCACGAACGTACCGATGTCGGATGCAGCAAAGCTTGCCTTTCGCATCTCGTCAAGCTTCAGCACGTACTTGCAGAAATATGAAAAATGGCACAAAACGTACGTGTCAAGCCGCGACTGCGTCAACGCAAGGTCACCGCCGAAAAGCATCCGCGCGGAGAGGACGGCTCGTCCTCTCCGCGCACAGATCCGTTATCTTACTCGCTCGCCCAGAGGCGTATCCTCGGAAAGGAACACCACGCGAACCGTTTCCTCGCCGCTGGCAAGTACCATGCCATTAGACTCCACGCCGCAAAGCTTGGCAGGCTTCAGATTTGCCACAATGATCAGCTTTTTGCCGATCAGCTGCTCGGGCGTATACCACTTGGCAATGCCGGAAACCACCTGTCTCTGCTCGTAGCCCAGATCCAGCTGCAGCTTGAGGAGCTTCTTTGCCTTCGGAACGGGCTCGCAGGCGATGACCTTTGCGGTGCGAAGCTCTACGTTCATGAAATCCTCGATGCCGATCAGCGCACAGCCCTCGGGCTTCTCGGGCTTCTCCTCAGCCTTGGCCGCCTCGATCATGGCAAGACGCTCTGCCTCAAAGGCTGCCAGCTCCTTCTCCTCGTCCACGCGGGCAAAGAGAACCTTGGAATCGGCCACAAGCGCGCCTGCCTTCATGCCGCAGAACAGCTCCGTGCCGCCAACCGTTTCAAAGCCGCGCGCATCGGTGCCCAGCTCGTTCAGGATCTCCTCAGAGGTGGCGGGAATGAAGGGAGCCAGCATCACGGCGCCCCAACGGATGGCCTCCATCAGGTTGTACATCACCGTGCCCAAACGGCCTCTCTGCGCTTCGTCCTTTGCCAACGTCCAGGGAGTGGTTTCATCAATATATTTATTCGCTCTGCTCAGCATGGAGAAGATCCCCTCCAGAGCATCGGCGATGCGGAATTCCTCCATGCTGGCTCTCATATTCCGATATGCCTCAGCACAGGCGGCCTTCAGCTCGGCATCGGTGCCCTCCTCCGCTCCGGGAGCGGGAACCTCGCGACCGAAATACTTCTTGTCCATATCCAGCGTTCTCTTCACCAGATTGCCGAGATTGTTCACCAGATCGGTGTTGTATCTCTTGATCACGGCCTCGTAGGTCACCGAGCCGTCGGAGGCATAGGGCATCTCGGCCAGCGCATAATAGCGCACGCCGTCCGCCGTGAAATGCTCGGCCAGCTTATCGGTGTAGATCACGTTGCCGCGGGACTTGGACATCTTGTCCATACCGAAGTTGAACCAAGGGTGACCGAACACGCACTTCGGCAGAGGCAGATCCAGCGCCATCAGGAAAATGGGCCAATAGATGGTGTGGAATCGGAGAATATCCTTGCCGATGATATGAACGTCGGCAGGCCAATAGTGGCGGAAATGCTCGGACTGCTCCTCGAAGCTCTTATCGGGATCGTAGCCCAATGCGGTGATATAGCTGGTGAGAGCATCCAGCCAAACGTAGACCACGTCCTTATCGTCGAAGACCACGGGAATTCCCCACTTGAAGGAGGTTCTGGACACGCAAAGATCCTG
>JAZRCQ010000257.1:0-5972 GCA_045659845.1 Eubacteriales bacterium | reverse complement strand
ACAACCCCTCAGTCGCCTGCTCGGCGACAGCTCCCCTTACACAGGGGAGCCCTATTTATACTCTGCCTCCGATGATTATTCCCCGAAAATATTTAAGTCAGGAAACAACCCTTCAGTAGTGAAACGTTAGCTCCACCTTGCACAGGGGCACCTTCCGGAATGCTGTTCCTCTAACTAGGACTTTGCGTAATTTTTAAGTTAGAAAGCTAAACTTCAAAGCTCTTGCTTTCTAAATCAGCCTCCCCTGTGTAAGGGGAGGTGCCGAGCTTTGCGAGGCGGTAGGGTTGTTCCTTGGGAAGACAAGATTCCTTAGAAACAACCCTTCAGTCGCCTATTCGGCGACAGCTCCCCTAAGGTAGGGGAGCCTTTCGTAGTGCAGAGCCACTAACTAATATTCTGCAAAATTTTAGAGTCGAAAAATTGAATTTTGAAGCACTCGCTTTCTGAATCCGCTCGGCCTTCGCGACTGAACGTCCTGCAAAATTCATCCGTAAGGGGATCCTGCAATTCTCTGCAAACCGAGAGCAAAAAAGCAACCGACTGCCGCCAAAGGGGCATGCGGTTGCTTTTTTCGATGGGCTTCAGAAGGTTCTTTCCTGATCCTCGGGATCGCGGAAGACCATCACGCGGGTCTTTCTTTCATAGAGATGCCAGAACAGAAGCGCGGCCGAGCCGAGAATGGAGACTCCGGCCACCGAAATGGCCGCTATGGCCATGCCGCGGGCGTGATCCTTGCCGTCGATGCCGTTCTGTCCGTTCTGTCCGTCCTTGCCGTTCTCTCCCGTGGCCTTCACGCCGAGGGAGATCCAGGTGAGCCCGCCGTCGCAGGAAAGCTCCCATTCGTTGGTGGTGGGATGGATGCGGAGGGAGGGGGCAACGGCATCGGCACCCGACGCGCCAACGCTGCCCGTGGCCTTCACACCCAGAGAGGTCCAGGCAGTGCCGTCATAGGAAAGCTCCCACTCGTTGGTGGTGGGGTTGATGCGAAGCAGGGGCGTGACGCCGTCGCGCCCCGCCTCACCGCTCACACGGCCCAGCGAGGTCCACGTGGCGCCATTGTCGCGCGAGACCGACAAAATGCCGTTTTCCAGCCGCAGGAGGGGAGCGAAGAAGCGACCGCAAAGGGTGCAGAGGCAATCCTGCACCGTTTCGTGGGCGCAAACCTGCTCGCAGAGAGCGCAGGTGCCGTTTTTCCAAAGATGACCTGCCGTGCCGATAGCTGCTTTGGTGCTGACAGCGCCGCAACCGTTCTTGCAGGCGGCGGTCTTTGTGCCGTCGGTGAAGCAGGTGGCGTCGGAATTGTAGCGATATTCAAACCGATGGGGTGCCGTGGCACCGCATTCGCAGGGAACGGAGCAGGTCATGGCAAGGGCGTGCGCGTGGGAAAAGCTTGCCGACGCGCCGGTGGGAAGCTCTGCCGAAAGGGAAGCAAAGGCCTCGGCCGTGCCGCCGAAATAGAAGGCCTGCAGATTTTTCAGAGAAAGGAGCGCGCCGTCGGCCACGTGGGCAACGGAGGCAGGCAGATAGAGCCTGCGAAGAGCGGAAACGCCCGTCAGAGCGCCGTTGCCGATCTCCTCCACGCCCTCGGGAAGTGCGAAGGCAGGATCGGCCTTGCCTGCGGGGTAGGCCAGAAGCGTTTTTCCGTTGGCGGTGTAGAGCGCGCCGTCCTCGGCCAGAAGCGCCCGGTTGTCCTGCGCCACCTCCACCTTCTGCAGAGACGAGCATTGCCCGAGCGCGCCTGCTCCCCATTCGGAGAGGGAGGCGGGGAGGAGCAGAGAGGTGATGGCGCTGCAGCCCTCCAGCGCGCGGCGGCCCAGCGACGTGAGCCCCTCGGGCAGAGTGAGAGCGGGGAGTGCGGAGCAGCCCTTGAAGGCACATTCCCCGATGGAGACCACCGTGGAGGGAATGGAAATGCTCTCCAGCATCTCGCATTGATAGAAGGCCTTGCTTCCGATGGAGGTGAGGCCCTCGGGAAGGATCACCTCGCGGATGGATGCGGCGTAGGCGCGCCAAGGGACGTCGGAGAAGTCGGCGTAGTCGGTCATTTTTCCCTCGCCCGTGACGGTGAGAACGCCGCCCGCAAGACTCCATTCCAGCGAAACGCCGCAGATTCCGTCGATCGCCTCCTCGGCGGCCGTTGAGGGGATCAGAGCGAGCAGAAGGGCGGCGGAGAGGAGCAGAAACAGGATCGATCTTTTCATAGTTGTCCTCCTTTAGGGCTTGCAGGTGCCGCAGGACTTATATCCCATGGCCACCAGCTCGGATCGGGAAAGCGTGGTGTATTCCATATTGGAGGTGAGATTGCCTTCGTATTTGGAATTCAGAGCGTGAAAGACCTTGCTCTTCTTGTTGATGATGTAGGTGGCGTTGGCGGGAGCCGTTTCCAATTCCCCGGTGAAGGCATCGTCGAGACGGGAGTCGCCGGTGGCGTAGTCCAGAATCACGGTGGGCTGCACGTTGAAGCAGAACACATGGAAGCTGATGCCGTCGCCCCGATCCTCCACGGAATAGGCCTCCAGGATCACGCCGCGGCAGAGAAGCTCCTCCCCGAGGAACACAGGGGTGGCGCGGTACATCACGTGGTTGCCGGTCTCGCGGATGTAGTCCAGCACCATGTTTTCAAAGGGGAGCATTCCGCTTTCGTTCATATAGCGGGTGCCCGTCACCAGATTTTCACGGTTGGCATTCTCGCCGGATAGGCTCCAGGCGATGAGATGACAGCGGTTGTAGAGGCTGTCGGAGTTGAGGCCGGGGTAGGTCACGCCGCCGTGCCAGCCGGTGGGAAGCACGGAGCTGATGCTGCCGCGATCGCCCGGTGGCATCAGCTCCGGGCCGAGGCAGGCCTCGGCGAGGGTGCAACGGCCGAGGCGGTCCAGCGCGTGGTAGGTCTCATAGGCGGTGGTGGTGATCTCCTCGGCCTTGAAGGTGGGGAGGTTGCCGTTGAGCGCGGCGTAGGGCTGCCCTGCATAAATGGGGAGTGACGCGGGATCGGAGGGCTCGATGGGCGACTGTGTGTCGGAGGGAGTGGTTTCCGATGTGAAGAAAACGTCGGGCAGGCGCTCCTCCGTGGGGCGCGAAGCGGTGGTTTCGGAACCCGTGGGAGAGGCGGCAACGTCATTCTTGATAACGATGCAGGAGGAGAGGAGCAGAGAGAGAACGAGCAGCAGGGAGAGAGCCGCGCCCCTCATGCGCCTGAGAGCTTGCAGATTCATCATTTTTCAAATACTTCCTTTGTGATTTTTTCATGGGAGCTGCCTTGGAATTCCGTTCTTTCCGTCAGATGAAAGCCAAGAGCGGCGGGATCCTTTTCAAAGCGGAGATCCGAGGGATAGAGGCGGTTCCAGCGATAGATCACCAATCGGCTGATCCGATGGAGATAGGGCTCGGGGGAAAGCGTTTCCAGAAAGCAGATCTCGCCATCGCCGCAGGAATCCAAGGGGGCTTCGCTTTCCAGCACCTCCCGCTGTCCCTCAAAGAGCGGCGCGGAGACGGGCTGGATCCAGAGCCTTTTGCCCTTCGACCATTCCGCCAGCTCGGCGATCAGCAGGCGATCTCGGCTTTGCCGTTTGCCGAAAAAGGCCATGCCGAGGCCGTCGTCCAGGCAGATCACAGCCGTGATCCCGTTCATTCCGTTCCCCCCTTTTCGTCCATTTCCTATATTATACTTTATTTTTCGCCGCAAGACAAGGGCTTTTTTGATTTTCCGCCCTCTTTTTTCTCAAAATTCAAAAAAAACAAAAATTCCGCTTTACTTTTTTACTCGGATGTTGTATAATATTAGGGTAAAAATTTGAAAGGACGGAAAGCAACATGAAAAAGCTCTGCAAGTTCCTCTCGCTGGCGATGGTTGCCATCCTGCTGGCGGCAAGCCTTGCCTCCTGCATCGTGATCGTCAACCCCAACGCCGACACCACCGCTCCCACCACGGGCACGAATGCCCCCTCCACCGATGAGGGAACGCCCGAGGACAAGTACCCCACCATCACCGTGGCCGAGGCTCTCAAGCTCTGCACCGACACGGCAGGCTATATCACCTCCGAGCGCTACTACATCCGCGCGACCGTGATCTCCGTGAAGAACGCCGCCTATGGAAACATGATCATCGGCGACGAAACGGGTGAGATCGAGGTGTACGGCACCTACAGCGCCGACGGCTCCGTCGGCTATGCCGCCATGGAGGAGAAGCCCTATAAGGGCGATGAGGTTTTGCTCCATTGCATCCTGCAGAACTACAACGGCAAGAAAGAGGTTCAGAACGCCCGCCTGATCGAATTCCAGCGTGCGGAATCCACCTTCAACGAGGCCGACTACACCGACATGACCGTGGCCGAGGCCCGCGAGACCGCCGTTGGCACCAAGATCAAGGTGGACGGCGTGGTTGCCCGCATCACCTATGCAAACGGCAAGATCCCCAGCGGCGTTTATCTCATGGATGAAACGCAAACGATCTACATCTACGATGGCGATCTGGCGCAGAGAGTGACCATTGGCAACAAGATCACGGTTTGCGCCTCCAAAACCTATTGGATCCTGGCCGACGAGCAGAACAACGCCGCCAAGTTTGGCTATCAGGGCTGCTGCCAGCTGGAATCTGCCACGCTGATCTCCAACGACGGCAAGACCGACAATCCGCTCCCCACCGAGAAGCTCCCCGCCTCCACGGTGAAGGCTCTCATGGAAACTCCCGTCACCGAGAATATCACCACTGCCACCTATAAGGTGACCGCGCAGGTGGTGAAGAAGCCCGGCAACGGCTTTGTGAACTACTATTTCTACGATCTGGACGGCAAAACCGGCAGCTATGCCTACACCCAGTGCAACGGCTCGGATTTTGCATGGCTCGATGCCTTCGATGGCAAGATCTGCACCGTTTATCTCTCGGCGATCAACGCCAAATCCACCTCCACCGATTGCTTCTTCCGCTTCCTGCCCGTGGCCGTGGTGGATGAGGGCTTCCGCTTCGACCTCGCCGAAACGCCCAAGCACGTGGTGGAATACTATGGCGTGGGCCAGTTCCTCGCCTCCTATTCGGGCAATCCCGAGCTGGAGCTGATCACCTCGGTCTCCTCCGAGCTGCTGGGCTTTGCAAACGCCACTCTTTCCTACGCCTCCGATAACGAGAGCGTGGTCTACTTCACCACCGCAAACGGCAAGACCGTGATGAACTGCAAGGACAACGGTACCGCCACCGTCACCGTTACCGGCGCCTATGATGGCAAGACCTACAACGCCACCGTGAAGATCACCGTGTCCAAGGGCGGCGAGATCGTCACCACCACCGTGGCCGACGCCATCTCCAAGACCGTTGGTGAGACCGTGACCGTAAAAGGCATCGTTGGTCCCTCGCTGGTGAACAAGACCGGCTTCTATCTCTTCGACGAAACCGGCATGATCTCCGTGATCATCAATGCCGATCTCTTCCAAGGTCTGCAGATCGGTCACGAGATCATTCTGGAGGGCAAGAGAGATTGCTTCAAGGATGCGGACAAGACTCACGCCGGTCAGATCGCGCTGACCGATTGCAAGATCCTTGCCAACAACTATGGCAACCATCCCTATCCCACCGACAAGTTCATCACCGATAAGACGCTGGCCGACATCGGCAAGCTGAACGTGAACGAGGATCACACCACCGAGGTCTACGTGGTGAAGGCCACCGTGAATTTTGTGGAGACGGCCTACTATAGCACCATTTCTCTGGAGCATGGAGGCGCAAAGCTTTCCCTTTATTGCTCCGGCGCAAATCAGTATAGCTTCCTGAAGCCCTATGCGGGACAGGAGGTCACGCTGGAGATCGCGCCCTGCAACTGGAATAACAAGACGGCCTACGTTGGTTGCGTTCTCGCCGTTCGCACGGCCGACGGAACCGTGGTGAACAGTCTCAACTTCCCCAAGTAAAAAAAAGAAGGGGCGCCCTGCGGCAAAAGCCGCAGGGCGCAATCGTTTCCCAAGGCACGCGCCAAGGAAAGGCA
>JAZRCQ010000256.1:0-1647 GCA_045659845.1 Eubacteriales bacterium | reverse complement strand
AAGGCCATCGGTGAGCTGCAGGAGGCCGAGCTTTCCAATCTGGATGACCGCGTGATGACGCGGCGGCTCTTTGCGCTCTCCGAGGAGGAGGCTATCCCCTCTTCCGTTCTGATGCTGGTGTCGCTTTTCAACGATTATCTGCTGGAGGCGCGCTACGTCAGCCTCGGAGCCGACAGCCGCGACATGGTGATGGTGATGAGCCGCATTGCCGAGGAGGGAAACGGCCGCCTGCTGGCAAGCATGGAGCAGATGCTCCGCCTGATGCTGCAGCAGAACGCCGATCCCAACGTCACCTTCACCACCGGACGGGAAACGAAAGGCGGTCGGGAGGTGGAATTCTGCCGCATCTCCGAGAGATCCATGAGCGATCCCTATCTTTTCGTGGAGCTGCAATGCCCCTCCTGCGGTGCCACGGGAGACTACATCAGCCGCCACAGCGGTGCCGACGGCGGCAATGCCACCTGTCGGAAATGCGGCAAGAAATACGAGCTGATCCGCAACGTATCCGAGTTCGACGAGCTTCTGAAATCCACGGAGGAACGCCTGACGGTCTCCATGCAGAAGAGCTTTGCCGAGCAGAGCCGCGATCTTGCCGGTGTGGAGGAAAGACTTCACGCGGCGGTGAAGGAGCAGGCGAGCATCATCGTGTCGCAGCTCTATGAGCGGGAATACAGCATGGTAAGCAAGAGCGAGAGCAGGCTGCTGGAGCGGATGGAGCTGATGGAGGAGCGTTTGGCATCGGTTCCGAGCCGTTCCGAGGAATTGGAAGGAAAGATCGCGCTTTGCATGAAGGTCTCGGCCGAGGCCTTTGAGAAGCGCTTGCAGGGCGTGGCGGATCGGATCGACGATGCCGCCGATGAGATCCGGAAGGGCATTGAAGAAATGAAGAAGCAGATCCGTGAGGCCCTGCAAACGTTCATCGACACCTTCCCACTCCCGCAGTTTGCGGTGCCCGCTCAGCCCGAATCGGTGGATTGTGCCTGCTGCGGTAAGAAACGCGCGGCCGCAAGAGTTGAGAGAGGCCTGCAATGCAAGTCCTGCGGCTTGGTGCAGGGCGAGCCCTTCGGGGAGATCTATCTCGCGGAGGAGTATGGTCGATGGAAGGTGACCTACAGCAAAAAGGATCCGAACGATGCCGTGATCTCGGTGTACCGTTTTCGTCTGGACGACGTCGTGCTGAATGTGCTCAACGCCTCCGTTGTGGAGCTGAGGGGGATCATGCGGTCGGGGATCAGCACCGTTGTGCTCACCCATCGGGATCCCGGCGAGAGCCGCGAGGTGACCGGTTGTCTGCTGGAGGCGTTGACCGATCGGTTCATCGGTCTGAAGCGCATCGTGTTCGGCGAGGGCGTGCGACGCGCGGCAGGCGCCGGGGCGAGTACGATGAGGTACTATGATGCGAAAACCGAGACGCTGACCTCGTAAACGCAAACGAAAGGAAGAAACAAATATGACGACGTTAAGCATGATCTGCATGATCGTAACGGCAGCCGTGGCTCTGCTGGCCGTGGCTCTGCTGGTGGTGGTTTTGCTTCGCTTGGATCGGGTGTCCGCCCGTTCGTGCGAGGATGGGCACGTGGAGCTTCTTCTTCGGCTTTTTGCGCTGAAGGAAAAGGAGTGGACGGCCGCGCAAAGCTCGGAGGAGGA
>JAZRCQ010000255.1:0-2294 GCA_045659845.1 Eubacteriales bacterium | reverse complement strand
CGGAAGGTGGGTAGCAAGAACGGTTGCAGACCTCTTGGAGAAGCAAGAGTATGTGGGAGATACGGTCAATTTCCGTTACACCACCAAGTCTTTCAAGAACAAAACGAGGGTACACATTCCCGAAGAAAATTGGAAGATATTCGAGAATACCCATCCTGCCATCATTGACCGAGAAACCTATGCCATCGTCAAGGAGCTTCGTAAGCACAAGCGCAGACCATCTCGTGGAGGAAACGTCAGTATGTTTTCGGGAATCGTATTCTGTAACGATTGCGGAGGAAAGCTCTATTATTGCACGGCGAAGAATCTTACACACGAGCAAAATTGGTTTACCTGCTCCACGTCAAGACTCAATAAGGATAATTGCTCAGCGCATTTTGTGCGAGAGGTACACCTTGAACAAGCCGTCCTGCAAAGCATGCAACGTGTCTTTTTGTATGTGCAATGCTTTGAGAGGAAGTTTGCCGAGCAGATGCAAAGCCATTCTATCGAGGAAAGCCGCAAGGAACTATCCAAGAAACGACGGGAGCTTGAAAAGACCGAAAAGCGAATAACCGAGCTTGACACACGTTTTATGCGTATTTACGAGGACAACCTATCGGGTAAATTGTCCGATGACCGCTTTGCTCAGATGTCAAAAATGTATGAGGACGAGCAAGCGGAAAAGAAAAAGCTTGCCGAAACACTTCGCACAGAGATTGAAGTGGGCAAGCAGCAGACGGACGATATTGAAAAGTTTATTGCCAAGGTTAAAAAGATAACCGAGGTTAAGGAACTTACTCCCGAACTTGTCCACGAGTTCGTTTCTAAAATCGTAGTCCACGCTCCATATCGCAAGGATAAACGTAGACATCAGCAGATCGACGTGTATTATCACGGTGTCGGCATCGTCTATATTCCCACAGCCGAGGAAATAGAAGAAATGTTCGAGGAGCATTTGGAAGATATTAAGTGGGAACGAGAACAAGAAGTTAATATAAAAGAGAAAACGGCATAACCGAAACTTCGGTTACACCGTATCTCATTCTTAGAAAGGGCGCTCTTGGGCTATCCTACCTGCTTTATGGTAGGTAGCCCAAGGGCTCTTTTTTGTTTGGCGCACCGTGGCGGACTCGAACCGTCGACACCAAGCGTCGGAGGCTTGTGCTCTATCCATCTGAGCTAACGGTGCATTCCAACCAGTATTATACCATAGTTTGCCTCGGATTGCAAGTGCTTTTTTCTTTTTTTGTTGCTTTTTTTGGACTTCTCATTGACAAAACTCGTGTTTTGAATTATAATAGTTATAATGTAGTATTGAATTCTTTCAAATGCCGGAAAAGAGGAAATCGTTATGACGAAAAAAATTCCCGAGATCTTTGGTTGCATGGTCTTTAACGACGACGTGATGAGAGAGCGTTTGCCCAAGGAGATCTACAAATCCCTCACTCGCACCATTGCCACCGGAAAGCACATCGATCCCACCATTGCCGACGTGGTTGCAGACGCCATGAAGGATTGGGCCGTGGAGAAGGGTGCCACGCACTACACTCACTGGTTCCAGCCTCTCACGGGTGTCACCGCCGAAAAGCACGATGCCTTTATCTCCCCCGTTGGCACCTGCAAGGTGGTGATGGAGTTTTCCGGCAAGGAGCTGATCCGCGGCGAATCCGATGCATCCTCCTTCCCCTCGGGCGGCCTGCGCGCCACCTTCGAGGCCAGAGGCTACACCGCCTGGGATCCCGCCTCCTATGCCTTTGTGAAGGACGGCACGCTCTATATCCCCACCGCCTTCTGCTCCTACACGGGCGAGGCGCTGGATGCAAAAACGCCGCTTCTGCGCTCCATGGATGCCATCAGCACGCAGGCCGTGCGGATCCTGCGGCTCTTCGGCGACGAGGTTACCACCCACGTGGACGTTTCCGTTGGCGGCGAGCAGGAATATTTCATCATCGACAAGGCAATGTATGACCGCCGCAAGGATCTGGTTTACGCCGGCAGAACGCTCTTCGGCGCCCCCGCCCCCAAGGGGCAGGAGCTGGAGGATCATTATTTCGGCCCGCTCAAAACGCGCATTGCCGCCTTTATGACCGATCTGGACGAGGAGCTTTGGCGCATGGGCATCAATTCCAAAACCAAGCACAATGAGGCCGCTCCCGCTCAGCATGAGCTGGCTCCCATTTATGCCAAGGCCAACATCGCCGTGGATCAGAATCTTCTCATTATGGAATACATGAAGAAGATCGCCGAAAAGCACGGACTTGTCTGCCTGCTTCATGAGAAGCCCTACGCCGGCGTGAACGGCTCGGGCAAGC
>JAZRCQ010000254.1:0-3074 GCA_045659845.1 Eubacteriales bacterium | reverse complement strand
TGGGCGCTTCTCATCGGCACAAGCGCTGCCCTTTTGATATCCCTGCTTTTGCCGCTTTATTTTTTGAGATCGGAGCGCGCGTACAAAAAGCTGGCAGCAAAGGTCACAGATAAAAAAGTATTTTACGAATGGATAAAGCTTGTAATCGGCAACGCTGCCGTGGACGCAAGAATCTTCCTCACTAAAAACAGCATATACCTCATGTCGCTTGGCAAGGGCAGAGATCTCAGAATGCAGATCCCCAAGGGCACTGTTACAGACGTTTATCTTGAGCAGGATCTTCATTTGCACATCAAATACAAGATCAAAGAAAACATCTGCTCTGTCCACGTCGTCACTCCCTTTGGCGAAGAGATGATAGAAGTGTTCAAAAAGCACGGATTTATGAGATAAAAAAACAGAGCCGAAATGCTCCTTCTCATAAGGAAGTTTGATTTTTCATTGTAGGGACCGGCGTCCCCGACGGTCCGTTAAGACATAATTGCAATGCAGAAGATAAAGATTAACCCCGACAGATTAAAAAGTCTGTCGGGGGATTTCTATCTAAAAAAACGGTAATTATCCTAATTTATAGGTGTTCAAAGACCAATTATGTCCACAAATATTTTTCTTTGCCTTTATGAAATCTTGAATTGCGGTAGCCTTTTCTGCATAATAAGAACTACAAATTATATCCCCATCTTTGCTATATCCAAAAAAGCGATATACAGAATTAATGTTTAAGATTTCTCCAACCAATTCTACTTCTTGTATTCTGGGTTCACAATCGGGCTTTGAAAACGGTTTACCTTCGCTCATTGCTTCTTTCATTGCTGTGGTAGCATCATCTTTAGTTTGAAAAGTACCTATAAGAGACTCTGCCCGATATTTTTTGCCACATTCTTCCTCGGTTCTACTAATATACAAATCATACAGAAAATTCATATATTTTCCCCTTTTCATATTTTATCGCCGGTTTCGCCTTTGTATTACAATGGCATAGGGCAAAGCCCATACCCCAAAGGTTGCACGTATCAAAGGCTCCCTCCGGGTGGGCGCGACGCGTTAAGAAAATATGCCGGTGGCATATTTTTAGCCAAAGCGGGAAGCAAGCTGTGCTTGCGACCAGGGCCGAAGGCTGTCACCGTAGGTGACTGAGGGAGAGTGCGTTACAATGAGGTTAGCACAAACCTAAAGTCGCGCAGGCTCCTTCCGTCACGCTTCGCAGCGAACCCCCAAAGCTCATTTCATTCGCTTCGGGGAACCCCTGCCGCGTGCCACCTTCCTCCCGGAGGAAGGCTTTTCGTTAGCCCATTATAACACAGATCGGCAGAGAAAACAAGAGTGATATTCCGACTTCGTCGGAGTAATATTATTGCTACCGCAATAGTGATATTGAAGCCTTACGGCTTCAGTGGTATTTTATTCGCCTTCCAAAACTTGCGTAGCAAATATCACTCGGCATAAGCCGAATATCACTGCGAAGCAATATCACTCGCCAAAGGCGAATAAAACTGCCCAACTTCCTTATGGGAAGTTGGGCTACCGCTGGGGTTTCCGTTCTTTTTTCGTTGCCTCTCCGCGCGACCGATCAGCCTGCCTGCAGGCAACGCTCCAGCCAAACCGTGCCCAGAGTGAATGCGCTGTGAAGGCTATCCTTATCCCCCTGCTTGATGATGTTATTCGGATCCTTGGAATCCACGATCTGGATCAGGATCTTATTGGGAAGACCTGTTTTTGCATCTCTCTTGATGATCTCCAGAATGAGGATATATTTTTCGTTCATGTCGCCATAGCAAATGGTGTCATCCTGACGCACCAGCGGCTTTCCCATATATTCGAGATGCTTTCCGCCTGCCAAGGGGCGTGTTTCCTGTGCCATAATTCGCACCTTCCTTTCCTGTGTTACCGATCTATATGCGCGGGCAATGCCCGTTTCCGATCATAGAGCTACTATATATTTTATCACATCAGAGCCGAAAAGTCAACCCCGAAAATCAAATATCCGAAAGGATCAGCGCGGAATTTCGCAAAAAACGCTCCTCCGACTGCACCCTCGGCATACAAAGCGTGTAGAGCCCCCATGCTCTTCTCGACAGCTCCTCCTGCCGCACGGCGGCGGCCGTATCCGGAATTCCCCGATGAGCGGCCACGATGGGCAGGTCGCCGTTTCTTCTGCGTGCCTTCAGGAATGCGCAGCCCGCCCGATTGGCGGCCAGCAGGGTGGCATAGGCCGCAGAGGTGCTCAGATCCCGCTCCTCCACACCTGCCAGAGCAAAAAGGATGCCTCGGCGGATCCTCGCCTCCGTGTATTTCTTCGTAACGGTGGCGGCCAGCAATTCGCCGTAGGATGCGGCCCCTCTCGCCATTCCCGACAATCTCCTGCCCAAACCGCCGCCCAGCTCGGGAACGGCCTCCAGCTGCTCGGGGGGCGTGAGACGAAGATAGGCCAGCACGGCTCGCTCCATCCGATCCGCAGAGGCGGGAGCCGTCTCCTGCTCCATCCGATCGCAGAGGATCCGATAGGCTTCTTCGGTGACGTACGGTCGCCAGGCCTCCGCTCCCTGCTCCGCCAATGCGCAGCGCAGAGCCGTGGCGGAGGGATAGCCCTCCGAGGCAAGCGCAGTCTCCGCAAAGCCGCTTCCCACGCGCTTCACGGTCACGGCCTCCATCGTCCAACGGGAAAGAGCCTTCAGATAGGCAATGGCAAGACGGTCGTTCGGCCCCGTTTCCGCGCCGCCGCTCATCTCCGAGAGAATCCGACCGAAGGCATCCGCCGTTCCGATCCGCTCTCCGCGGCAGGCCTCACGGTAGCGCTCGACAAACGCCTCGCCGGAGGAAATCTCCGCCAATCGCCGCAAAAGCGCCAGATCGCCGCATTCACTGCCAAACCACAATTCCTCCACCCCTGCACGGGCAAGGATGGACACGCCTGCCTCGGCAAAGGTCTCCGCTCCGCCGCAGGAATAGGGAAACGGAAGCTCCAGCACCACGTCGGCGCCTCCGCGCACGAGGATCTCGGCGCGGGCATGGGGATCCAAAACGGCCGCCTCTCCCCGCTGGGTGAAGCATCCGCTCATCACGCACACCACGGC
>JAZRCQ010000253.1:0-4549 GCA_045659845.1 Eubacteriales bacterium | reverse complement strand
TTCGCACAAACTCGCAGGGGAAGTTTTGTTCAACCTTTTTCAAAAGGTTGCGGATTCCAAAGGCGGAGCCTTGGTCGCCGCCCGCAGGCGGCGAAAAATCCCCAACGGCGTTTTCTTTTGCAAACTTTTCTTTTGCGCCTGCGGTGTCAAAAGAAAAGGGACTAACAAATTTCGTCTGTCGATAAGTGGAGGCATATGAAAGGTCTCATATTTGATATCAAGGAATTTGCCGTACACGACGGAGAGGGTATCAGGACAACTGTTTTTCTCAAAGGTTGCCCCCTCCGTTGCGTGTGGTGTCATAATCCCGAGGGGCTCTCTCCCAAACGGGAACTATACTTAAAACAAAACGGGTGCCTTTCCTGCGGTCTGTGCCGAAAGCCCTGCGACCACCCCGAATGCCAAGAGATCGGGCGGTGTCTCCACATCTGCCCGAAGAATCTCGTCAGCGCGGCGGGCGTGGAATGGAAAACTGAGGACTTGGCAAAGAAACTGCTGAAGCATAAGAGCTTTTTCAACTCTATGGGCGGCGGCATCACGCTTTCGGGCGGCGAGCCGCTTCTGCAAGCGGACTTTTGTGTTGAACTTCTGACCTTGCTCAAAGGACAGGTGCATACCGCCATCGAAACGTCGGGATTTGCAAACGCCGACACCTTTCAAAAGGTGGTCTCCCTCTGCGATTTCGTCTATATGGACGTCAAATTGGCAGATGCCGAGGCGCACAAAAAATACACGGGCGTGGATAACAAAATCATTCTTGAAAATGCCGCGTGGCTCAAGCAAAGCGGCATCAAGCACACCTTCCGCACACCGCTGATCCCCAATATCACCGACACGGAAGAAAATCTGAAGGCAATCGAGCAGATCGTAGGCGACAGCCCATGGGAAAAGCTTGCCTACAATCCACTCGCGGGGGCGAAGTACGCCAGCGTTGGTAGAAGCTTCTCGCTGGAGCAAACTGCAGAGCCGTGAGAGCATCGGAAACGAACTGACTATAAAACAGAAAGGAAGAACAAACCATGAATGTTCCGTACACACATGAAAGCGTACGCCTTACCGGCCGGTGGGATAAGACCGATCCGAAGGCCGCCGTTGCCACCGCGGCAGGCTCCTACGTGGAGTTTGCCTTTGAGGGGAAAATGGCATTGGCACATTTTGATGTTTTTCTCAATCCGGAGCCCCGTCTCCATCTTTGGATCCAGCTGGATAACGGCCCGATGTTTGAAACCGTGGTGGATAGCCATCTGCGCGTGATCGCCAAGGATGATGGCCCTCACGTTTGCCGCATCATCTATAAGGGCGGCACCGAAAATGACCGCCGTTGGTTTGCACCGCTCACGGGCAAGGTCTCCTTCGTTGGTTTTCAGGCGGAGAAGCCGATCCCGATTCCCGCCGACAATCGCCCCGTGATCGAATTTGTGGGCGATTCCATCACCGAGGGCGTGCTGATCGACATGGACTATGGCTATGCGGGCGAGATCCTGCACTATAATCCGCAGGCGGCGCGCACGTATCAGGACGATGCCTGCGCCACCTATGCGTGGTTGACGGCAGAGGCCTTGGATCTCCGCCCTGTTTTCATGGGCTACGGCGCCAGCGGCTGCACCAAATCAGGGCATGGCAACGTTCCTGCAACGCCGGAAGCATATCCCTTCAATTTCGATGGATCTCCCATCACGCACACGCCCGATTACATTTTGATCAATCATGGGGCAAACGACCGTCCCAAGGGGGCAGAGGAGTATCTTGCCCGATATGAGCTGCTTTTGGATACCGTGCGCGGGCATCATCCGAATGCTACCGTGATTGCACTTTCCGCCTTTGTGGGAGCTTTTCATGAAGAGCTGGGGGAAATGATCCGTTGCTACAACGAAAAAAATGGATGCAACGTCTATTTTATTGATTCAAACGGATGGATTCCGGTTGCTCCTCTGCACCCTCTGCGCAACGGTCACGCCACCGTGGCCGAGCATCTGATCCCGATTTTGAAGGGAATTCTCGGAGAATAAGGTGAAACACATGAAAAAAACGATCCTGCTTTTGCTTTTCTTAGCGGTGTTGATCCTCGGCGCCTCGCTGTCTGCCTCGGCCGACACCGTTGGCGGTGCCTGCGGCGATACCTACAACGATGCCACGGGGGAATTCGATAACGCCACGTGGTCCTTCGATACCGAAAGCGGTACTCTGACCATCTCCGGAAACGGAAAAATGGGATCCTGGTCATGGGATGGGATGCCTTGGTATGCCTACCGTAATCAGATCCGCTCGGTTGTGATCGAGGATGGAATCACGCACGTCAGCGGAAATTCCTTTCCGTGCCACACCGCTATGACCGAGATCCATATTCCCCCATCGGTCGTCTCTATGGGAGGAAGCTACAGCGTTTTTGATCAGTTTAACGCGCTGGAAGCGGTGTATATCACCGATCTTGCCGCATGGTGCGGGATCGATTTTCATTTTTCGTCGATCAATAATCCGCTTTCCTATGCGAAGGATCTGTATCTCGGCGGCGCGCTTGTAACCGAATTGAAGATCCCCGAGGGGGTAACCTCGATCCGGCCAAACGCGTTTCACGGTTGCACCTCCATCGAAAGCGCAGAGCTTCCGCAGAGCTTGCAGTCCATTGAAAGCAATGCGTTTGCGGGATGCACCGCCTTGACGGAGGTGAAGATCCCCGCAGGCGTTCGGAGGCTTGGCAGGGGCGCGTTCGCTTCCTGCTCCGCCTTGATCGAGAAGGTGAACGGCATTTCCTACGTTGACGGTTGGGTGATCGGGTGCGATAGCGGCGTTACCGAAGCGATCCTGCGGGAGGGAACGGTTGGAATGGCGGAATATTCCCTCGGCTCCAACGTGAGTAAGCTTCATCTTCCGAGCAGCCTTCGGGCGATCAATGGCGACGCTATTCCAAGTAATTATCTGACCGAGGTGCATATCACCGATCTTGCGGCTTGGTTTGAGATCGATTTCGGAATGAGTCTGATAGCCTCCAATTGCGCTCTGTATCTCAACGATGCGTTGTTGACCGATCTGACTGTCCCCGAGGGCGTGACGTCCATTGGGGCAAGAGCCTTTGCGAATTGCCGGCAGTTGACCTCTGTGACGCTTCCGAGCAGTCTTCTTTCCATTGGCGACGGCGCGTTTTCCTATTGCGGCAAGCTGAAAAGCGTGGAAGGCCTTCGCGGAACGATCGGGGATCGGGCGTTCAAGGGATGCACCTCTTTGAAAACAATTGACCTTGCGGAGGGCGTTGTTTCTATTGGTGAAGAGGCATTTTATGATTGCAGTGCTTTGGAGAGCGTGACCTTCCCGAGGAGTCTGAGCTCCATCGGCAAGAATGCATTCAACTTCTGCGCGGGACTGAAAAGCGTGCATCTGACCGATCTTTATGCCTGGTGCAAGGTTCAGATCTGCGATAACAATTCGCTTCCATCCTACGGCGCCGTTTATTATCTCAACGGCGCGCGCATCACCGAGCTGGAGCTGCCGGACGGTGTGACTGCGGTAGGGGATTATGCGTTCTTCGGCTTTTCGGATCTGACCTCCGTGATCCTTCCCGATAGCGTTGCTTCCATCGGTAAGGCATCCTTTTCTCGATGCCGGAATCTGCAATCGATTCGATTTCCCAAGGGCCTGATCTCCATTGGCGAGAGTGCCTTCAGCGGTTGCTCTGCTTTAGCGAATGCTGCGATCCCCTCGGAGGTCATCGAGATCGGAGCATACGCCTTCAGCGGTTGCTCCTCCCTGACGAGCATTGAGCTTCCGAAGGGCATCAACGCAATCGAGAACGATACCTTCTCAAACTGCGACTCACTGACAGAGATCCGGATCCCGCAGGGGGTGACGCGTATCGGAAGGCAGGCGTTTCTCTACTGCGGAAAGCTTCTCTCCGTGTCCATTCCCGATAGTGTGACCTCCATTGAGGAAAGCGCCTTTAAAAATTGCAAAAAGCTGCAGACTATCGTTTATTGCGGCACGGAGAATCAATGGAACTCCGTGAAAAAGGGCGACTATTGGCTGGCGTATGCCTCGAGCGCAACCGTTTCCTACCATCATTGGAACGGTGGGGAGATTGCCGAGGCGCACTCGCAAACCGCATCGGGGAAGCTGCTTTTCACCTGCGAGGAATGCGGCGAGACCAGGACCGAGTCTATCGGCCACAGCTACGGTAAGTGGGAGCCGCTGGATGAGGATAGGCATCAGAAGCTCTGCTCCTGCGGAGGATCCACAACGGCAAAGCATACGTTCAGCAATGATCGGGATGCGATATGCAACGATTGCGATCATACGAGAGAGCTCGCAACTGCGGCGGTTACCACAGAAGAAGTAACGGAAAGAGTCACCGAGCCGCCGATCCCCGCGCAAACCGAACCCTCCGAAACTTCCGAAGATCGCACCGAAGACGTTACGTCCGAACAAAAGGAAGAGGCGGCTTCGGGATGCCGATCCTCTGCGGCAAGCGCGACGGTCGTGCTTTTCGCACTTGTGTGCGCGGGTCACGCCGTGCGAGTGGGGGAGCAAACCAAGCGAAAAAAGCAATGAGGAGTCCTTT
>JAZRCQ010000252.1:0-7526 GCA_045659845.1 Eubacteriales bacterium | reverse complement strand
CGAGGCCCGCGATCCCTTCGATCTGGTGGACGAGCTGGAAAAGGAATTCGGCATCGGCACCTATCCCATGAACTGGCCCATCGGCTGCGGCGTGGGCTTCAAGGGCGTCTACGATCGGGATGGCCGTCGCATCCTCGCCTTCGGAGATTCTCATCGCGGAAGAGACCGCCTCTCCTCCATCGATTGCGATATCAACGATGTGGAAAAGATGGATCAGCTCATCGGCTCTTATGCAAGAGAGGAGCTGACCGAGCAGGTGGAGCTTCTGGACGGCGCTTGCTTTGATTTTGATCTGGAAAAGGTTCGTCGAGGCGAATTAAGCCCCGTGTTCTTCGGGTCGGCGCTGAACAATTTCGGCGTGGAGTTCTTCCTGGAGCATTTCCTGCGCATGACCACCGCGCCTCTGCCCCGCGCCACCGAGGAGGAGATCGTTGATCCCTTCGATCCCGCCTTCTCCGCCTTCGTCTTCAAGATCCAGGCAAACATGAACAAGGCACACCGCGACCGCATCGCCTTCATGCGCATCGTTTCGGGCAAATTCGAGCGCGATGCCGAATATTTCCACGTGCAGGCAGGCAAGAGCCTCAAGCTCTCCCAGCCCCAGCAGATGATGGCGCAGGAGCGCGCAGGCATCACCGAGGCCTATGCGGGAGATATCATCGGCGTGTTCGATCCCGGCATCTTTTCGATCGGCGACACCATTTGCGATAAGAGCCGCAAGGTTCGCTTTGAGGGCATCCCCACCTTCGCTCCCGAATGCTTCATCATGGTGGAGCAGACCGACAGCATGAAGCGCAAGCAATTTGCCAAGGGCATGAATCAGATCGCGCAGGAGGGCGCCATTCAGATCTTCACCGAGCCCGGAGGCGGCCTGGAGCGCGTTTACGTTGGCGTGGTGGGCGTTCTGCAGTTCGATGTGCTGGAATCCCGCCTCAAGGCCGAATACGGCGTGACCTACCGTCAGTACCCTCAATCTTATCAGTATATCCGTCGGATCGCCAACGGAAAGGATCCCTCCAAGCTCCGCCTCTTCGACGTGAAGTGGGTTCAGGACTTCCGAGGAAACGATTTCCTGCTCTTCAACAGCGAATGGCATATCTCCCACACGCTGGATCAAAACGAGGGGCTTGAGCTGGTGGAATTCGGTCACTGAGCAAGGCTTTTATAGGAGGCTTCCATGAAAAAAATTCGGTTTTTATCGTTTTTGCTTCTCCTGCTCCTGCTCTTCCCCTCCTGCAACGGATTTTTGGTGGGCGCGCCCGAGGGAACGGCTCCCGTCGCCGATCCCCCCGCCACTCCAAACGGAACGCTCGCCGTGCATTTCATCGACGTGGGGCAGGCGGATTCCATCCTCGTGCTTTGCGAAGGAAAGGCCATGCTCATCGACGGCGGCAACGCGGAGGACAGCAATCTGATTTATACGTATCTGAAAAAGCAGGGAGTAACGCATCTGGACTACGTTGTTTGCACCCATGCGCACGAGGATCACGTGGGCGGTCTTTCCGGTGCGCTGACCTATGCCACGGTCTCCAACGTGCTTTCGCCCGTGAAGGAATACAACAGTAAGGCCTTTTCCAATTTCATGGCCAAGGCGAGAGAGCGCGGAGCCGAGCCCCGCATCCCCGAGGCAGGCGAGGTGCTTTCCTTGGGAAGCGCTCGCGTGACCGTGGTGGGTCCTCTCAAGCAATACGACGATCCCAACAACACCTCCATCGTGCTTCGCTTGGTTTACGGAGAGACCTCCTTCCTCTTCACGGGGGATATGGAGACCGCCGCGGAGACCGATCTTCTGGAAAGCGGCGCAGAGCTTCGCTCCACCGTTCTTAAGCTTGGGCATCACGGCAGCAGCACCTCCACCTCCTATCGGTTTCTGCGCGCCGTTGCCCCCACCTACGGCGTGATCCAGGTTGGCACCGGCAATTCCTACGGCCATCCCAACGAGGAGGTGCTTTCCCGCCTGCGCGATGCGGAGGTGACGCTCTATCGCACCGATCTGCAGGGCGACGTGATCTGCATCGGCGACGGAAAAACGGTTTCCTTCACCACCGCGAAGGGCTCCGATGCCGTCACCAATCCCACGGGAACCTCTGCCGCGGGAACGGGAGCCGCGGAATACGCCTACGTTGGCAATCTTTCCTCCAAAAAATTCCACGCTCTCACCTGCACCTATCTTCCCGCAGAGAGCAACCGCATCTATTTTATCACCCGGGAAGAGGCCGTGGCCGCCTCCTTTGTTCCCTGCGGCGTTTGCAAGCCTTGACCTCTTGCCCAAAAAGAAGATCCTCTCCAACGGATCACCGTTGGAGAGGATCTTCTTTTTTTCATGAAAGAGCATTGCGGCCTCTCTGTCGGGCCTCACTGGGCGTTTCGCCCATCACCTCGCGGTAGTATCGGCAAAAATACCCAATGTTCTCAAAGCCGCAGGCATAGGCCACCTCCGCCACGGAAAGGTCCTCCTCCCGCAAAAGCTCCTTGGCTCGACGGATCCGCAGTTGGTTGCGATATTTGACGGGGGAAAGCTGATATTGCTTTCGGAATAGTCTCCGAAAGGAATTCTCGCTCACGTGCGCCGCCTCGGCATATTTCGCGATGGGCAGGTTTTTCAGATAGGTTTGCTCCAGCAAAAGCACGCCCTCCCAAATCGGGGAGCCTCCTTCTTGCTTGGAGAAGGTTGCGGTGTCCGATTGGCAGATCTGGCCCAAAAGCCGATAGACCAGCTCCTTCCTTCTCAGCTCGGCGCCAATGGTCACGGAAGCACTGCAAAGCTCCAGACCGATCATGGCCTTCGCAATCCGATTGGAATCGTCATCCGAAGCGATCACATCCAGATGCTCCAGAAAAACCGCATCCTTCCCTTCCCTGGTCACCGCCTCGAAATTCACCAGAATAAAGCGAGTTTCCTCCGCCTCATATCGCATTCTGTATTTGTCGTTCTTAGGCAAATACACCAGATCTCCGGCACGGGCGAACGTTTCCTCGCCCTCCTCCGCACAAAAGCGGACATCGCCCTTCACAAGAAACAAAAAACCGCTTTTCGGGCGTCCGCCGCAACCGTGATCCACCGTTTTTCCCCGTGGTCTCACTCCGGCCATCACCGAAACGTCGAAGATCGCAAAATCCTGAAACAACTGCATTTTCACCATATTTCCTCGTCCTCGATCTTAACAAGAACCTTTTCCAGCACCGCCGCGCAATAGCCGCATTCCCGACACCGCCTATCACACGTTGAGGTTCTTTCAAACCACTCCTCGGGAAACGCCCGGTTATCAACGACGTAAGGCGCAAGCGCGCGGCCAAAGCCGGGTTCAAAAAGATCCAGCGTGTTTCCGGCAAAGCTTTCGCGCGCGTAGGCGTCGATCACCATGCCGGGAAGCGAATGCATTCGCGTGGCCAGCTTCACGGTTTGAAACAGCCCCTCGTAATGGTGGATATCCTCCGGCCGCACCCACGTATTCTCCAAAAGCAGATGCCAGTTTTCCCGCTTTTGCAGGGTCTTCCAGCAAACGTAGGGCATGAAGTCCTCCATGTTTTTCACCTCGCAGACCTCTGCCTCGTGCGCCACAAGATTATCGTGGAACACCTGCCCCGAGCAATGGGCAAAGCATCCGCTGTTTGCCAGAAGGATCAGCTTCTTCCCCTTCTCATCGGCCCACCGCTTCAGCTCCCGCAGATGCGCAAGATCCCGATTGTATTCTCTTTGCACGTGGAAGGAATCAAACAGCTCCGAAAGATATTCCATTCCCTTCACCGTGCCAATGCGCATATTCACCGATGCCCGCACCTCGATTTCGGGGAAATGCTTCTTCACAACGTGCGCAATGGCGGGCGAGGCGGTGGTGACGATGGCGATCTCGCCAACCGCCTCGCGCAAATATCCGATCGTTGAGCAAACGGTGTTTTCCAGCTTTTCCGAAATCGCATACGCGCCATAGCAATTCGCATTCAGAAGCAGATCCAGCTTCACGCCCATGCCCCGGATCCTTCGAAGCTCCTCCTCCATCCTTGCCTGCGCCGACCAATCCGTTCGGCCGTGGCTCGTGGCAACGGCACTTCTGCCGCTCGGAATATCCTGCCATGCAAAAAACACCTCGGAGATGCTTTCCCGATAGGCCTCTACCAGATCGGAGAATCGCTCCTCGCCGGAATTATACAACTGAAATCCAACGCTGTATTTCATCGCGCGTCAGTCGGTTTCGGAACGGAACTGGTCCTTGGAGTTGGGGGAGTCCATTCCTTCGTAGGGAGCCTTATAGTCCGGCTTGATCGCCTCCTGCGACCAATCGATGCTCCAAGGCTTTTCGGTGCGGAAGGGATTCTCAAACTTATTTTTGAGCACTCCGCGCTTTTCCAGACTGATCATGCAGGCGCGCGTGCAGCCCTTGGCACCGCAGATGGCCTTTCCCGTGTTGTAAAGGCGCTTGGGAGCGTGGTTGAAGGGAGAGATGCTCGACGGCTTATACTTTCCGGCTCTGTTGGTGCCGTCGGGGAAAAAGTCGCCCTGCTCGCCCTCCTCGCATTCCGCACCACCCTGGAACACCCAGTCGCAACGGTTCATGTCCACGTCGGCCCACTCCAGCTCGTAGCCGCCAACGTTGTCCTTCACGGTTCTGTCGGCAGGGATGCATCCGCCGGGGCACTCGCGCACGCAGGCCATGCAACGGTTGCAAAGCGTGCCGGGCTCTATGATCGGATCGGGCTCAAGCTCCAGCTCGGTAATAATAATGCCAACGCGAACTCGCGGACCGAATTCGGGAGTGAGAAGCATTTTAGAATAGCCGATTTCTCCAAGTCCGCACAAAAATCCCGCAATGCGCAGATTGATCATAACGTCGGGCGCCGCCTTGCCGGGAGCAACGGGACGGGAGTAGTTTTCACGCAGATAGCCGGTGCCGTCAATGGCGCGCCAGTCGCTCTGATGTCCCATCGGAACGGCCTCGTAGCCGGCATCCTCGATCATCTTGCTCAGATTGATCACCGTCATAGGCATATAGAGATACGTGATGCCGCCATAGCCCATAGCGGAATAATTGGAGAAATAGGTGCCCTCCTCAATGCCTCTCAGCGAGCCGCGAAGCACGCGAAAGCCCAGTGCGATCACCGACTTTGCCTTCGGCATGATCTGCTTGGGATCCATCTGAATGGGAGCGGTGCTCCAGCGATCAATAGAGCCGATTCCCACAATGTCGGCTCCCATCCTTTTTGCTGCAGCCTTGATATCCTGTGATGTAATCATATGTTTCCTCCATAATTTATTTTTAGTTCACTTTATCATTATATCACACGAATGCGTCCGAATAAAGGCAAAAAACGACCGTTTTATTACACAAAACAACCATTTCGCAATCCACCGAAAGCTAGTCCCTTCATTGCAGATCAAGCCGAAATGCCGTCGAAGTCCAAAGGCTCCGACGGCATTTTTTGAAATCACTCCGCGATCATGATATAGGGATAAACATCCTGCCCGCCGTCCACAAAATAAATCTCGTGATCGGGATGCGTTGCCCGAAGCTCTCGCTCCAGAAGCGTTCGCTCCTCATCGGAGGCATCCGCGCCGCAAAAAACAGTGAGGATATTCTTGCCCTCTGCGGAAAGCATGGCCGCCGCCAGACAAAGCGCCGCTTCTTCTCGATCCTTTTTGGATACCACGATCTCCTTTTCCAGAATCCCGATGGTGTCGCCGGTTTCGATATGCACGCCGTTGAGATCGGCATCGCGAATGGAGGGGGAGATATATCCCGTGGAAACAACGCTCATAGCCTCCACCATGCTCTGCAAAAGCACGTCCGCATCCGGCTCCTCCCAATTCAGAAGAGACAGAGCCACGTAGCCCGTGCCGATGCTCTTGCTGGGAACCACCAGCACCCGCGCATCCTCATAGAGCTCGGCCGCCTGCTGAGCGGCCATGAAAATATTGCCGTTGTTGGGAAACACGAGGATCGTCTCGGCAGGAACGGCGCGAAAGGCCTCCAGAAAATCACCCGCAGAGGGATTGTGGGTTTGTCCGCCTTGCACGATCATGCCTGCTCCCGCATCCAGAAACAGCTCCTCGATCCCCGCACCGTTGCAAACGGCCACCACACCGTAGCGCTGCTTCGGCACGGTCGCCTCCGCTTCGGAAGCCTCGGTCGGCGCGGCAGACTCGGTGACGGCGGTGTGCTGAAGCGACATATTCTCGATCTTCACTGTGATAAATTCTCCGAACCGATGGCAATATTTCAGCACCTTTTCCGGAAGAAAGGTGTGCACGTGGAGCTTCACGATCCCCTCCGTAACAAAGGCCACCACAGAGTCGCCGATCTCCGAAAGATAGGCTCGCAGGGCCTCAATATCAAAATCGTCCACGTTGGTCTTGGAGGCCTGCAGCCGTACCAGAAGCTCGGTGCAATAGCCGAAGGTCATATTGTCGGCATCGAAGCCTGCAAGATCCTGTGCAGGTGCTGCCGCCGCGTTCCCGTCGCCCTCGCTTTTGGGAAGCTCCTCGCCGTTCAGCACGCGATTGAAGCCATCCATGATATAAAAGAGGCCTGCGCCGCCGCTATCCACCACGCCCGCATCCTTCAGAACCGAAAGGATCTCCGGCGTACGCTCCAGAGAGGCATGCATCTCCTTCACCAGATCGGCAAACAGCGTGCGGATCGTGCTTTCGGGTGTCAGTCGGCCAACGGCGTATTCCACAGCCTCCCGCGCCACGGTGAGAATGGTTCCCTCCGTTGGCGTCATCACGGAGGAATAGGCCTGCGCCACTCCCTGCTCCAGCGCAGCGGCCAAGGCCTCGGGATCGGCGGAGGAGGCGCCCTCCAGCCCCTTGGCCATACCTGCAAAAAACTGCGAGAGGATCACGCCGGAGTTACCGCGCGCGCCCAAAAGCATACCGTGCGACAGCGTTTTCATCACCTCGGCAAGATCGTCCGAATCCAGATTTTCAATGGCGGAAATACCGCTTTCGATGGTGAGGCGCATATTGTCGCCCGTGTCGCCGTCGGGAACGGGAAATACGTTGAGCTTATTCACCTCATCGGAGTTCGAGCCCAGAGATCTCGCTCCGCCCTTGGCCATTTTCTTGAGCAGGAGCCCTCCCAGCCGCTTGAGGTTTTTGGGGATCGCACCCGACTTCTTTTCTTTTTTCGCCATGCTCTGCGACACTCCTCTCAGCGTTCCCGTCCGATAAAGAACAGAGCAAAGGTGCCGGGGCCCGCATGCGCACCGATCACCGTTCCCACGTTGGCAAAAAGCTGAACCTTAGCACCGTAGCGCTCTGCAAGCAGATCGGCAACAAATTTGGCATCGGCCTCACAATCGGCATGGGAAAGAAACACCGTTCCCCCTGCGAGATCGTCGGCCAGCTGCCCATAGCGATCGGCAATGGCGGCCAACGCGTTCTTGCGGCCGCGCACCTTGGAAACGTTCACCAGATGCCCTTCATCGTCCACGTGAAGCACAGGCTTAATGGCAAGCATATTACCAATAAGAGCCGCCGCGGGACTGATCCGGCCGCCGCGCTTGAGGTAGACCAGATCGTCCACCGT
>JAZRCQ010000251.1:0-2299 GCA_045659845.1 Eubacteriales bacterium | reverse complement strand
AGTAACATAGTATCTTTATGCCACCCGACACCAATTCAACATCAGCCTCAAGAGCATCTTCGTCAAATTTAATTTTAGATATTTTTGTGTCCATTTACAATCACCCTTTCATTATGAGGTAAAATATTATTTTGTCAGCTTGAAGCCGATACCCCATACCGCTTCAATGTAATCCTTGCCCGAAGCATCACGGAGTTTTTTGCGGAGATTGCTGACGTGGATCTTCAGCGAGCTTTCCGTACAGTCGGGAGTATCAAGACTAATATGGTCAAGCAACTGCGATTTTGAAACTGCCTGTGTGCTGTTCAGCATCAGATATTTCAGAATAGCGTATTCCGTTCTCGTCAGCTTCAAATCTTCGTCACCAACCGTCACGGCATAGTTCGCCGTGTTCAAAGTGATCGTATCGTAATGCAATAGCGTGGTTTGCACGGTTGTGTTCCTCAGAGCTACCGCTATTCTCGCAAGAAGCTCCTTTGTGTTAAAGGGCTTGGTAACGTAGTCCACCGCACCGCCAAGCAATAAATCGACCTTATTATCCACGTCGATCTTGGCACTCACGACGATAACGGGAATGTTTTTGATCTTGGGGAGTATTTCCTCCCCCGAAAGTCCGGGGAGCATTAAATCGAGCAATACGAGGTCGGGCGTTTGATTTGAAAGCAACATCAGAGCTTCCGTTCCCGAGTAGGCGCGCAGAACGCCGTAGCCCTCTTTTGCGAGGACTTCCTCAAGCATATTGCCGATGTGTATATCGTCATCAATGATTGCAATTGTTTTCATGCGAACCACCTTCCCTTCGGATTTGAGTACATTATACCATAAAATTGTGAATAAGTCTACAACGCAACTGCCGAGACACCTGCAATGATCATCCCGATGATCTTGCAGCCTCGGCATTTCCTTTTTAAGGCTTAAAAATTGTTTTTGAAAGCTTTACAGCTCATAGGATCCAAAGCAGATTCAGAGGCTGCTCCGCAATGCCGCAGGCCTGCTTTTGATCAATTTTCCTCAAAATTGTCAAAAAAATAACAAATCTATCTTGATTTTTGAAGAATTCCGTGATATAATAAGGGTGGATCCATTGGAATCCTCGTTCAAAACATAAAAAAGGAGTAATTCACATGGCAAACAGATTTGTTCTCAACGAAACCAGCTACCACGGTAAGGGCGCGATCAAGGAGATCGCCTCCGAGATCAACGCAAGAGGCTTCAAAAAGGCCTTCGTTTGCTCCGACCCCGACCTGATCAAGTTTGCAGTGACCAAAAAGGTGACCGACGTGCTGGATGCCGCAGGGATCGCCTACGATCTCTTCAGCGATATCAAGCCCAACCCCACCATTGAAAACGTGCAGAACGGCGTTGCCGCCTTCAAGACCAGCGGCGCGGATTGCATCGTTGCCATCGGCGGCGGCACCTCTATGGACACGGCCAAGGCCATCGGCATCATCATCGAAAACCCCGAATTTGCCGACGTGAGATCGCTGGAGGGCGTCGCTCCCACCAAGAATAAATGCACCCCCATCATCGTCGTTCCCACCACCGCAGGAACCGCCGCAGAGGTGACCATCAACTACGTGATCACCGATGCCGAGAAGAACCGCAAGATGGTTTGCGTGGACGTGCATGACATCCCCGTGGTTGCCGTAGTAGATCCCGACATGACCGCCACCATGCCCAAGGGCCTCACCGCCGCAACGGGTATGGATGCGCTCACCCACGCCATTGAGGGCTATATCACCAAGGGCGCATGGGAAATGAGCGATATGTTCCACATCAAGGCCATCGAGATCATCGCCAAGAGCCTGCGCGGCGCCGTTGCCAACACCGACGAGGGGCGCGAGGGCATGGCTCTCGGCCAGTATATTGCCGGCATGGGCTTCTCCAACGTTGGCCTTGGCATCGTGCATTCCATGGCGCATCCCCTCGGCGCAGTCTACGACACGCCCCACGGCGTGGCCAACGCTATCATCCTCCCCACCGTGATGGAATATAACGCTCCCGCAACCGGTGAAAAGTACAGAGATATCGCCGTGGCAATGGGTGTTGCAGGCGTGGCCGACATGAGCCTTGAGGAGGCCAGAGCTGCCGCCATCAATGCCGTTAAGCAGCTCTCTCTGGACGTTGGCATCCCCGCCGACCTCAAGGAGATCGTGAAGGCAGAGGATCTGGACTTCCTCTCCGAATCCGCCTTCGCCGATGCTTGCCGTCCCGGAAACCCCCGCGAAACCAGCGTGGAGGAGATCAAGGAGCTTTATCTGAAGCTGCTTTGATGCATCAAAATCAGCTCCCCGCCCGT
>JAZRCQ010000250.1:0-5286 GCA_045659845.1 Eubacteriales bacterium | reverse complement strand
AAGGATCTGGAGCTTCGGATGGAAAACTACAAAAAAAAGAAAAGGGAGCTTCTGCCATCGGGGCTCTCCCTTGTGGATTTTGCCAACGCGCACGAATATTTCGGATTTCACAGAACCGAGGATGGATGGGTGTATCGGGAATGGGCCCCCGCCGCCGACGCCGTTTATCTGATGGGGGACATGAATCAATGGGATTCGGACACCTTGCGGTTGACACGCTTGAAAAACGGCGTTTTTGAGATCCGCTTGCAGGGGCGCGATGCACTCTACCACGGTTGCCTTGTGAAGATCGTTATCCGCAAGGATGGGTGCGACTATGAGCGCGTGCCGGCCTATGCTCGCCGCGTGGTGATGGATCCCGTCACCTGCCGCTGGTGCGCTGAGATTCAGGATGACACGCCATACGAATGGAAGTCCGAGAAGGTTCCGCTTGCAGAGGCGCCGCTGATCTATGAATGCCACGTTGGCATGGCGCAGGAGAAAAACGGTATCGGCACCTATGCGGAATTCCGCGATGAGATCCTGCCTCGCGTGAAGGCGCTTGGCTACAATGCGATCCAGATCATGGCTGTGATGGAGCATCCCTACTATGGCTCCTTTGGCTATCAGGTGTCCTCCTTCTATGCCGCTTCTTCGCGCTTCGGCTCGCTGAATGATCTGAAAAGCCTGATCGACCGCGCCCACGAAATGGGGCTCTCGGTGCTTCTGGACGTGGTGCATTCCCACGCTGTGAAGAATGTGGGAGAGGGGCTCAACGATTTCGACGGAACCAACTTCCAGTATTTCCGTCAGGGCAAAAAAGGCCATCATCCCGCCTGGGACACCAAGCTTTTCAACTATGGCAAGAACGAGGTGCTTCATTTTCTGCTCTCCAATCTGAAATTCTGGCTGAACGAATATCGCTTCGACGGCTTTCGCTTCGACGGCGTGACCTCCATGATCTATCACGATCACGGCCTGGGACGCGCCTTCACCGACTATAGCTGCTATTTCTCCATGAATACCGACACCGAGAGCATTACCTATCTTCAGCTGGCAAACGATCTGATCAAGGCCGTGGATCCCAAGGCGGTCACTGTGGCCGAGGATATGTCGGGCATGCCCGGAATGTGTCTCCCCATTGCGGATGGCGGTCTTGGATTTGATTACCGCCTTGCTATGGGGGTGCCGGATCTTTGGATCCGATTGATCAAGGAGGTGCCGGACGAATCTTGGAGCATGCAGCAGCTTTGGTATGAGCTCACCACGAAGCGTCCGAAGGAAAAGAGCATCGGCTACGTGGAATCTCACGATCAGGCGTTGGTTGGGGATAAGACCTGTATGTTCCGCCTTTGCGACAGCGAAATGTATACGTGTATGGATCGCCACAATGAGAGTCTTGTGATCGCGCGCGGCATGGCGCTTCACAAAATGCTGCGGTTGCTCACCTTGTCCTTGGCAGGAAACGGATATCTCAACTTTATGGGAAACGAATTCGGACACCCCGAATGGATCGTTTTCCCTGGCGAGGGAAATGGCTGGAGCTAACATTACTACCGCCGCCAATGGAGCCTTTCGGAGAATTCGGATCTGAAATACGGTTGCCTGAGGGATTTCGACGAGGCTATGCTGACAATGGCGAAGGACGTTTCGCTGTTTAAAAGCGTTCCCGTGAGTCGGTATATCGACGAGGAAAAGCAGGTGATGATCTTCGAGAGAGGTGATTTGGTGTTTGCCTTTAATTTCAGCCCGAATCACTCCTATGAGCGCTATTCGATCCCGAATCTGAAGAGAGGCATCTATCTGCCCGTGCTTACCACCGATGAGGAACGGTTCGATGGCTACGGCAGAGCTTCGATGGAAACCATCTACCGAACGCGCACCCTGCGGCGCGGCTATCGGGAGCTTTGGATCTATTTGCCTTCTCGCAGTGCCGTGGTTTTACGAAGAGTCAAGCCCGCAGAAGTCGTCGATTCTCTATAAAAAAAGCCGCTTTGCTTGAAAGCAAGGCGGCTTTTTCATATAGCAAAGGGAATTCACCAGTTGGTGTTCCAGCGGGAAAGATAGCTTCCTTCATGGCTCTCGGTGCGAAGTGCCGACCGCTCCCGAGATGCTTGCTTACGCTTCATCAGCTCAGCGGTGAAGCGCGAGCGGTCGAAGGGAATGCTCACGGTTTCGCCCGTCCATGCCGAAAGATAGGCCGCATTGGAGAGCGTCAGCTCGCAAATACCGTCCTCGCCGGGGGCAAGAAGGGGAGTGTTGTGCAGGATCGCAGAGGTGAAATTTTTCAAGATCTCCACGTGACCGTTGCGAGGAGAATCGGCGATCTCCGTGACCTGAACGGGGTTCTTCACCTCCGTGGGGGTGAGACGATAGGTTCGTTCATCCTGCTCGGCAAGATGAACCTGCAAAACGCCCTTTTCAAGAACCAGCTTGCCCTTGGAGCCTGCGATCTCCAAACGGTTGGTGCCGGGATACTCACCCGTTGAGGTGATGAAAACACCCGTAGCGCCGTTTTGATATTCTGCAAAAAGAGTGGCGTCATCCTCCACCTCCACGTCGTGGTACTTGGCCACGGCACAATCGGCGCGCAGACGGATCGGCATTCCGCAGATCCATTGCCAAAGATCCAGATTGTGGGGGGCTTGATTGATGAGCACGCCTCCGCCCTCACCGCTCCAGCTGCCTCTCCATGCACCGGAATCATAATAGGCCTGCTTGCGATACCAGTTGGTGATGATCCAGACCGAGCGGCGCAGCTCTCCCAGCTCTCCGGAGGCAACGATTCGCTTAGCCTCCGCAAAAAGGGGATTGGTGCGCTGGTTGAACATGATCCCGAACCGCTTTCCGGATTCCTTTGCGGCGAGATTCATTTTCACCACGTCGGCGGTGTCCACGCCTGCGGGCTTTTCGGTGAGCACGTGAAGTCCTGCCCGAAAGGCATCGATGGCGATGGGGGGATGAAAATAGTGCGGAGTTGCGATGATCACAGCGTCGATCAACCCCGAGGAAAAAAGCTCTTCATGATTTGCGAAGAAGGGAACGCCGGGAGTGATCCGCTCTGCCGCCTCACGCTTATGGGGATCGGAATCGCAAATGGCGGCAAGCACGGCCTCAGGCACCAAGCCCTCATAGAGATGCTTGGCGTGGGCACTGCCGATATTTCCGATCCCGATGATCCCGAAGCGGAGCAGGGATGTATTGCTCATATCAGTAGGTGCTGTCCATGTCGGCTGCGGTGGCAGATTTCACCTCGGCCTTGCCGACAGAGGTCTCTACGCGCTTCATCAGCTCGCGGTAGTAGAGCTCGTGATCCAGCGTGGCGGTTTCCACGTCGGCACCCGTCCATGCGGAAAGGTGGCAGGCGTTGGAGATGGTGAGTCCGCGAATGCCTTCACGCCCATCGGCCACCAGAGGCTCGCCGCGAAGAATATTGGCGGCAAAGGCACTGAAAACGCCCATGTGCTGAGGATTGAGGCCATCGGTCTCCACCTCGGTCTTTTCATATTTCATCTTGCCGAAGGGAATCGTGTTGGTGGCGGAGAATTCGGGCTCGCTCATGCCGTTTTCGGACTTCCACATCCAGAGCTTTCCTTCCTCTGCAATGAGCTTGCCCTTTTCCAGCGTGATCTCAAAGCGGTTTGCACCGGGAGTGTCTCCGGTGGAGGTGATGAAGGTGCCGGTGGCGCCGTCTTCATATTCGGCATAGATGCTTACGTCATCCTCAACCTCGATGCGATGCCATTTTCCGAAATGCATCTTGGCATAGATCTTTTTGGGCATACCGCAGATCCATTGCCAGAGGTCGAGCTGGTGGGGGCACTGATTGAGGAGAACGCCGCCGCCCTCGCCCGACCAGGTTGCGCGCCAATCGCCCGAATCGTAGTAGGCCTGAGGACGGTACCAGTCGGTGATGATCCAGCTGGTTCTGCGGATGGCACCCAGCTCGCCGCCCTGCACCAGCTCGCGCATCTTGCGGTAGATGCAGTTTGTTCTCTGATTCATCATGATGGCAAACACCACCGAGCATTCGTCGGCAATGCGGTTCATTTCGAGAACCTGCTTGGTGTAAACGCCGGCGGGCTTTTCGATGATCACGTGCAGTCCCATGCGCATTGCCTTGATGGCAAGAGTGGGGTGATCATAGTGGGGAACAGCCACGCAAATGGCATCCACCAGTCCGCTCTCCATCAGCTCCTCGGCGGTGGAGAAAATGGCAACGGCGTCGCCCAGCGTTTCGCGTGCCCAATCTCTGCGGGTTTCCTTAATGTCGGCTACTGCGGTGAGAAGAATCTCGGGGCATTCGCCGGCCAAAAGCTTTTTTGCATGAGAGGAGCCCATATTTCCGAGCCCGATCATGCCCATTCTGATCTGCTTCATTTTTGTGTTTCCTTTCAGTTCAGTCCGATAGATTTAAGATAGTCGTAGCTTTTTTTGAGACAATCGAAGGGATCCTCCTCATAGCAGTTGTCCTGCTCCACGAGGAGATATTCCACGCCGCAATCGGATGCCGTGGTGATGATGCGAGGGAAATCCATGGTTCCGAAGCCAACGGGAGCCATGCGATGGGTTCTTGCATCCTCCTCGAAGGTCATATCCTTGAGATGGATGCATTCCAAACGGCCTGCCAGCTTCTTGAGCCAATGCGTGGGTTCGCATCCGGCATACTGTGTCCAGTAGGTGTCCAGCGTGAATTGAAGCTCGGAAGGAGAGAAGTCGTCTGCAAGACGCTCCATGTAGGTTTTTCCGTTTTCACTCTTGATGAACTCGGAAACGTGATTGTGGAAAAAGAATTTCATGCCGTTTGCGGCAAGCTTTTCGGCGATGGGCTTGAAGCGAGCTACAAAGCCGGTGTAATTTTCCTCGGTGATGTTGCGGATTCCCATGCTGCCGAGGCCGATCCGAGGACATTCAAAAATGCGATGATCCTCGCAAACGGTATCCGGTTCCTTTTCCAAACGATCCACGGGAATATGAGTCAAAACACATTTCAAGCCGTTTTGCTTCAGCTGATCCCGAAGCCATTCGGGGGAGTAGGGGCAGGTTCCGGAAACCTGAACAGTGGTATAGCCGATGTCGGCCACCTTCTTGAGGGATTCTGCAAAAGAATCAAGGTCCTTGCACTGATTTCTCAGTGTGTAGAGCTGTGCTCCGATAATCATATCATTGGCCTCCGTTTTTTCTTGGATTGTGATTTCATTATACATTGTTTTTGATAAAAAAACAATAGTTATTCTTGCAAAAAATATTGCAGATATTGCTATTGTTTTGTGATGGACTTTTCTTTTTTGAAAAATAGTGTATAAT
>JAZRCQ010000249.1:0-2725 GCA_045659845.1 Eubacteriales bacterium | reverse complement strand
TCCCGAGGTGTTGTCCTTTGCATAAAAATAGATCGCCACGCGTCTTCCGCGATAGTCCCGCAGGGACACCTCCCGACCATTCTGATCCGTTAAGGTGAAATCGGGGGCAAGATCTCCGATTCTCAGCATTGCAAAAATCCTCCCTTTGTTTTGATCCGTTACCGCTCTCCGAAAAGCATTCCCGAGAACCCAACGGTTGATCATGATTATACCACAAAAGGCATCAAAAAGCAAGGGGAATTTTGTTTTGTCCTATTGCATTGCAAGGGGTTCCGTGATATAATAGAGGCAACAAACGGTTCGTTTGAAATCCATTGCAGCTCAGAGGTGACCTTATGCTTCCCTATACTCCGCATTACGCCGTTTATCCCACCGTGATCCTCGCCGATCAGCCCACCGAAATGGTGATCTGCGCCGCCGAGCGAGGCCCCGTGTTCCCCACGGGCGCTGAATACACCGTGACGCTGGTCCCCGTGGACGGTGACGAAACCAACTCCTATTTTCCCACGCAGCACACGGTGCTGAGGGTGAAGGCCGAGGGAGGAGTGCTTCGCTTCACCCACACCTTCGCAGGCGAGCAGGAGCACACCATTCTGCTCCATAATTCCGACGAAAAGCTTCTGGAGACGCTCACGGTGTTCTCTCTTCGGGAGGATCTCTATGCGCTCACGCCTCTGCGCGGCGATCTGCACAGCCACAGCACCCGCTCCGACGGAAAGTGCGATCCCTCCTCGCTGGTTGGCTACTTCCGCGAGCAGGGCTATGATTTCCACGCCGTGACCGATCACAACCGCTTCTATTCCGGCTATGAGATCGACGAGACCTTCGCCGACGTGAAAAAAAGCATCACGAGAATTCCCGGCGAGGAGGTTCACGCCCCCGGCAGCGTGGTGCATATCGTGCATACCTTCGGAACGAGCAGCGTGGCCGCACGCTACATCGAGGATGTGGACACCTACACCGAGGAGCAGGAGGCCTATCTCCCCAAGGTTCCCGATCACGTGCCCCAGCAGTACCGCTCCCGCTATGCCAAGGCCATGTGGGTGACCGATCGCATCCACGAGGCAGGCGGTCTTGCCATTTTCGCTCATCCCTATTGGAGACCGAAGAAATCCAAATGCCATAACGTTTGCTCCGAGTTTGCCGCCATTCTGCTCAAGAGCGGAATGTTTGATGCCTATGAGCTTCTCGGGGCCATGGGACAGCCCGGCATCAATCAGTCGGTGGCACTTTGGAACGATCTGCGCGCCGAGGGCCTGCGGATCCCCGTGGTTGGCTCCAGCGATGTGCATCCCGTTGAGGGCTCGGAGACCTTCCCCCATTGCTTCACCATTTGCTTTGCCAAGGAAAACACTCCCGAGGCCATCAAGGAAGCCGTGAAAAACGGCATGACCGTTGCCGTGGAGGCCACCGGAAGCGACTACGGCCGCCAATACCGCGCCTACGGCTCGCTCCGCTTGGTGATCTATGCCCAGTTCCTGCTTTCCGTTTATTTCCGCAACCGCGCTGCCCTTTGCGCCGGCGAGGGAGCCGTTCTCCGCGCCTACGCCATGGGACAGGCATCCCGCGAAGCGGTTGAGCTTCTGCACGCGCAGGCCGAGGATTACACGCTCCGCTTCTTTGGCAGAAAGGCTCCCGCGCTTCCCACCGAGGCCGACGTTGCCTTTGCCGAGAAATGGCTCGCCAACAATGCCAAGACTCCCGGCACTCGCGGCAGCATCATTTTCCCCGATTACCCCATGACCTGATCTCCCTGCGGGATCCGACTGAAAAGGCCAACGGCACGCTCCGCGGAGCGTGCCGTTGGCCTTTATGCGTGTCCCGAAAACACAAAAAGCACACCGTGATTACGGTGTGCTTTTGGAGCTGGCAATCAGAGTCGAACTGATGACCTCGTCATTACCAATGACGTGCTCTACCAACTGAGCCATGCCAGCATCTCCATGCGACTCTAAAAGTATACCACACTTCTTTTTGTTTGTCAAGCCTTTTTTTGAAATTTTTTCAACTTTTTCAGTCTTTTTTTCGCAAATTTCGGGCACAATATAATTTTACAGATAGAAACGGAAGGAAAATCTCATTTTGGTGTTGACAAGAGGCAGAAAATGTGGTATACTTCATCTGTATGAAACGCTGTGAAAAAGAGGAGTAGGTTCAATTCGCTCTGCAGAGAGAAGGCGGTTGGTGCAAGCCTTTGAGTTGAAGATCCGAAGTCGCTTTGGAGCGGTGCGCGGGAAGGCTCTCGGGCTTGTAGTGCGCAACGGAACCGCCGTTATCGGAAGGAGTGTGTTCCCGCATTGGGCGCAAAATCAGGTGGTACCGCGTGCTTCCACGTCCTGATGGGACATGGGGGCTTTTTCTTTTGACAATATTTTCAAGGAGGATCCTATGGATCAGCATAACGAACTTCCAAAAACATACCGCCCCTCAGATTTTGAGGACCGCATCTATCAAACCTGGTGCGAAAAGGGCTATTTCACCCCCGACGTGAACAACGACGCCGAGCATTCCCCGGTGGTCACCCCTCCCCCCAACGTGACCGGTCAGCTGCACATGGGACACGCGTTGGACGGAACTCTGCAGGATATTCTCGTTCGCTATAAGAGAATGCAGGGCTACAACACCCTTTGGATTCCCGGAACCGACCACGCCGGCATTGCCACCCAGATTAAGGTGGAGGAGCGCCTCCGTGTGGAAGAGGGACTCACCAGATACGATCTGGGAA
>JAZRCQ010000248.1:0-6110 GCA_045659845.1 Eubacteriales bacterium | reverse complement strand
AATACAAATGCTTTTATAGAGGTTTATGTATACACCAAAAAAGAATTAAAACAAAAGAAGAAAGATGAAGAAATAAATAGGAAAATTTGAAGATAACTATTGACAAATCTCCGAAGTTGTGTTAAAATGAGTCAATTAAATGAAAGACTTTGACGAAGAGGGCGGATAGATCGGGCCTGCAGAGAGACGGCGGAGGGTGCGAGCCGTTGGCGAGACTGTTTGTTTGTAGCTTCCGAGTCGGAAGGAAGAAAGCCGATGGGTGAGTAGAACCTTCCCGTGATTGCCGCGTGAGAGCATAGGGGTTGTTGGATCCCAAGAGAGGCGGCCTGGGCCGCAATTTGAGTGGTACCGCGGGTGTTTTGTTGATTGCACTCGTCTCAAGGAAAGCTTTGAGACGAGTTTTTTTCGTCTCGGAAGGAAGGGGATTGAGCAGAATGGAAAAGAAAATGACGGGTCTGAACTTCAAGATCCGGGAAATGGCGAGCCGTATCCGCGAGCTGAGAGAGATCGTTGGTCTCACGGTGGAGGAAATGGCAAAGCGCGTGGAGGTAACGGCGGAGGAATATGGCCTTTGCGAATCGGGAAGGAGCGATCTGAACTTCGCGTTTATCTATCGCTGTGCCTTGGCGCTGAACGTGAACGTTACCGACATTATCGAGGGCTATAGCCCGAAGCTGCAATCCTACACCGTCACCCGAAGCGGAGCGGGGCAGGAGATCGCCAATGCCCACGGCATGACCTACTATAATCTGGCCTACGCCTTTCAGAACCGTATTGCAGAGCCGCTCTACGTTCGCTGTGCCTATGATGAGGAGGCGCAGCACAAGGATATCGAGCTGACCACCCATAAGGGGCAGGAGTTCGACCTTGTGGTGGAGGGAAGCCTGATGGTGCAGGTTGGCGAGCATCGCGAGGTGCTGGGCCCCGGCGACACCATCTACTACGATAGCTCCACGCCCCACGGCATGATCGCCGTTGGCGGCCGCGACTGTGTGTTCTATGCCATCGTGCTGAATGCCTCGGGCGAGCCCATCCCCGAGCTGAGAGCAGCGGCGGCCATCCCCGAAAAGGCCAGAGCGGTGAAGGATACCGAGAACCGCATTTATCATAAGTATATCGACATCGATGAAAACGAAAACGGCACTCCCACCTCCATCCGCTTCCATGACGTTGAGCATTTCAACTTTGGCTTCGATCTTGTGGACGCATTGGCCGACCGCGAGCCCGGAAAGCTTGCCATGCTCCATATCTCCAAGGACAAGGTGGAGCGCAGATTCAGCTTCAAGGATATCAAAAAGGAATCGGCGCGCTGTGCAAACTATTTCAAGTCGCTGGGAATCAAAAAAGGCGACCGCGTGATGCTGGTGCTGAAGCGCCATTATCAATTCTGGTTTGCCATGATCGGTCTCAATAAGCTGGGCGCCATTGCCATTCCCGCCACCAATCAGCTTCAGGAGCATGACTTCGCCTACCGATTCCAATCGGCAGGGATCTCCGCCGTGATCTGCACGGCCGACGGCGACACCGCCAATCAGATCGATCTCGCCGCTCGGGAGTGCCCCACGCTGCAGCACAAAATGATCGTGGGCGGCACCAAAGAGGGCTGGCGCAGCTTTGATGAGGAATTCCAGCTCTACAGTACGCATTTCTATCGCACGGAGGATACCCCCGGCGGCGACGATACCATGCTGATGTACTTCACGTCGGGCACCTCGGGCTATCCCAAAATCGCCGTGCATAACTACAAATATCCGCTGGGACATTTCCACACTGCCAAATATTGGCACACGGTGGATCCCAACGGTCTGCACTTCACCATTTCCGACACGGGCTGGGCCAAGGCCATGTGGGGCAAGCTCTATGGCCAGTGGCTCTGCGAGGGCGCCATCTTCGTTTACGATTTCGATCGCTTCGATGCGGCCGACATCCTGCCCATGTTCGCAAAATATCAGATCACCACGTTCTGCGCACCTCCCACCATGCTTCGCATGATGGTGAAGCAGGATATCTCCAAATACGATTTCTCCTCGGTGCATCATATGACCACTGCGGGAGAGGCACTCAATCCCGAGGTCTACCGCCAGTTTGAAAAGGCAACGGGGCTTCAGATCATCGAGGGCTTCGGTCAGACCGAAAGCACCATGATCATCGGTAACATGGTGGGCAATTCTCATAAGATCGGTTCTATGGGTAAGCCTGCGCCGATCTACGACGTTCGCCTGATGGATGCCGACGGCAATCCCGTGCCCGACGGTGAAACGGGTGAGATCGTGATCAACGTGAAGGACGGGGCCCCCTGCGGCCTCTTCACGGGCTACTACAACGATCCCGAAAAGACCGAAGAGGTGTGGCATGACGGCTTCTATCACACGGGCGACACCGCGTGGAGAGACGAGGACGGCTTCTATTGGTACGTTGGCCGCGTGGACGACGTGATCAAGTCCTCGGGCTACCGCATCGGGCCCTTCGAGATCGAGAGCGTGATCATGGAGCTGCCCTACGTGCTGGAATGCGGCGTTTCCGCTGTTCCCGACGAGGTGAGAGGACAGATCGTGAAGGCAAGCATCGTTCTCACGAAGGGCACAGAGCCCACGGAGGAGCTGAAGCGAGAGATTCAGAACTACGTGAAGGAGCACACCGCCCCCTATAAATATCCCCGCGTGGTGGTGTTCCGCGATGAGCTTCCCAAAACCACCAGCGGCAAGATCCAAAGAAATAAACTCTAAACGTCCTTTCAAAGGAGAAAAATACCATGAAATACGAAATTTCCATTACCAAAACCACGGCGCCCAAGCAGCGCCCCGCAGATGAGAGCAAGCTGGGCTTCGGAAAGCTCTTCACGGATCATATGTTCCTGATGAACTACTCCGTGGAGCAGGGCTGGCACGATCCCCGCGTGGTCCCCTACGGCCCTATTGCATTGGATCCCTCCGCAATGGTGTTCCACTATGCGCAGGAGCTTTTCGAGGGCATGAAGGCTTATCGCCGTCCCGACGGTGAGATCCAGCTGTTCCGCCCCGAGAAGAATATTGAAAGAATGAACAACACCTGCAAGCGCCTTTGTGTCCCGCAGATCGATCCCGAGCTGGCTCTGGCGGCGATCTCCGCCGTTGTGGAGGTGGATAAGGATTGGATCCCCAAGGCAAGCGGAACCTCGCTCTATATCCGTCCCTTCATCATCGCCACCGATCCCTTCCTCGGCGTGCATCCCGCAAAGACCTATATCTTTGCCGTGATCCTCTCGCCCGTTGGCTCCTACTATGCCGCAGGCATCAATCCCGTGAAGATCATGGTGGAGAGAGAGTACGTCCGTTGTGTGAAGGGCGGCACCGGCGAGGCAAAGGCGGGCGGCAACTATGCGGCCTCCCTCATCGGTCAGCAGAAGGCTGAGGACATGGGCTATGCGCAGGTTCTCTGGCTGGACGGTGTGGAAAGAAAGTACATCGACGAGGTTGGCGCCATGAACGTCTTCTTCGTGATCGACGGAAAGGTGATCACGCCCTCTTTGGAGGATGGAAACATTCTTCCCGGTGTCACCCGCCGCTCCTGCGTGGAGGTCTTGAAGAAATGGGGCATCCCCGTGGAGGAGAGAAAGCTTTCCATCGACGAGGTGCTGGAGGCGCATGCAAGCGGCAAGCTGGATGAGGCCTTCGGAACCGGCACAGCCGCTGTGATCTCTCCCATCGGAGAGCTGTTCGACAACGGCAAGACCTATATCGTTAACGAGGGCAAGATCGGCTCGATCGCGCAGAAGCTCTACGATACGCTCTACGGCATCCAGACGGGTGCGGTGGAGGACTTCATGGGATGGACGCATCCCCTGGGCTTCAAGGCGTGAAGCGCCTCACCCTGTTTTGCGGCCACTACGGAAGCGGAAAGACCAACGTTGCCCTGAACTACGCCATGGAGCTGAAAAGAAGGGGCGGGGAAGTCACGGTTGCGGATCTGGATATTGTCAATCCCTATTTCCGAACGAAGGATAGCCGCGAGGAGCTGGATCGGGCAGGGATCCGCCTGATCTGCTCGGAATATGCGAACACCAATCTGGATATTCCCGCTCTGCCGCCCGAATTGTATTCGGTGACCGACGATAAAAGCCGCACGGTGGTGCTGGATATCGGCGGCGACGACAGAGGCGCATTGGTGCTGGGGCGTCTTGCTCCCGGCATCCTGCAGGAAGATTCCTATGAGATGTGGATGGTGATCAACCGCTATCGACCGCTCACGCCCGACGTTGCTTCAACGCTGGAGGTGATGCGGGAGATCGAAGCGGCAGGCGGCATCCGCTTCACGGGCCTTGTGAACAATTCCAATCTGGGAGAACTGACCGAAGCGAGCGACGTGCTTTCCTCGGTGGCCTATGCCGAGGCCGTGTCGGAGGCATCGGGACTTCCCGTGGTGATGACGGCGGTGAAGGAAACGCTCTATCCCGAACTTCAGGGAAGGATCCCCAATCTGTTTCCGCTGAAGCTGCAAAAGAAAATCATTTGATCCTCGGAAGAGGAAAAGGAGCATAAAATGGCAAAATTAACCTTTAAGACCGACCTTTGCAAGGGATGCGGTCTGTGCGTGGATGCCTGCCCGAAGCAGATTCTGCAGCTGGCGTCCGATAAGATCAACAAAAAGGGACATCATCCCGCAGAGGTCACCGATGAATCCAAGTGCATCGGCTGTGCCTTCTGTGCCACCATGTGTCCCGATTGCATCATTCAGGTTGAGAGGTGAGAGGTATGGCAGATAAGGTTTTAATGAAGGGCAATGAGGCGATCGCCGAGGCAGCGATCGTGGCAGGCTGCCGCCACTATTTCGGATATCCCATCACGCCTCAAACCGAGATCGCGGCCTACATGGCCAAGAGAATGCCCAAGATCGGCGGCACCTTCCTGCAGGCCGAGAGCGAGATCGCAGCCATCAACATGGTTTATGGCGTTGCCTCCACGGGCTATCGCGTGATGACCTCCTCCTCCAGCCCCGGAATTGCTCTGAAGAGCGAGGGTCTTTCCTATCTTGCAGGTGCGGATCTTCCCGCGCTGGTGGTGAACGTGCAGAGAGGCGGCCCCGGTCTGGGCGGTATTCAGCCCAGCCAGTCGGATTATTTCCAGGCCACCAGAAGCGGCGGCCACGGCGACTTCCGCATGATCGTTCTTGCGCCCGCATCGGTGCAGGAAATGGCAGAATTCACGGTGAAGGGCTTTGAGCTGGCGGATCAGTACCGCATGACGGCCATGATCCTTGCCGACGGCACGATGGGCCAGATGATGGAGCCCGTCAGTCTGGATTTCGACGTGAAGCCCGCTCCCGCAAAGCCTTGGGCCACCACAGGAACGAAAATGCAGAGACCGCACAACGTGGTCAACTCTCTCTTCCTCGCTCCCGATGCGCTGGAGAGAACCAACTTCGAGCGCTTCGAGCGCTATGCCGAGATCGAGGCTAAGGAGGCTATGTGGGAGGAGTATCTGATGGACGATGCGGAGATCTGCATCGCGGCCTTCGGTATTGCCGCAAGAGTTTCCAAGAACGCCATCAATGAAGCAAGAAAGCAGGGCGTTAAGGTTGGTCTGATCCGTCCTATTACCCTTTGGCCCTTCCCCACCGAGGCGTTTGCCAAGACCGAAAAGGTAAAGGCTTTCGTTTCTGTCGAGCTTAGCATGGGTCAGATGATCGAGGACGTAAGACTTGCCACCAAGTGCGAGAAGCCCGTTTCTCTTTGCAACCGTTGCGGCGGTATGATCCCCTCTCCCGATGAGGTTCTGGCTGCTATACGAAACGCAGGGAAAGGAGTTGTTTAATTATGGCAGTAGTATTTGAAAAACCGAAATCCTTGATGGATGCTCCGTTCCATTACTGTCCGGGCTGTCCTCACGGTATTATTCACCGTCTTGTTGCGGAGGTTATCGATGTGCTCGGTATCGAGGGCAAGACAATCGGCGTTGCTCCCGTTGGATGCGCCGTTATGGCATACGACTATTTCGCTTGCGATATGATCGAAGCTCCTCACGGAAGAGCACCCGCTGTTGCTACGGGTATCAAGCGCTCTCGCCCCGAAAACGTTGTTTTCACGTATCAGGGCGACGGAGACCTTGCTTCCATAGGAATGGCTGAAACGGTTC
>JAZRCQ010000247.1:0-2991 GCA_045659845.1 Eubacteriales bacterium | reverse complement strand
GGGGTGGGATAATTGGAGGGATTATCGATGCGAACGGTCTCGCCGCTCTTCAGCTTGATCTCATAGATCACGCTGGGGGCGGTGGTGATCAGATCGAGATTGAATTCCCGCTCCAGCCGCTCCTCGATGATCTCCATATGGAGCAGGCCCAAAAAGCCGCAACGGAAGCCGAAGCCCAGTGCCACCGAGGTCTCGGGCTCAAAGATCAGCGCGGCATCGTTGAGCTGGAGCTTTTCCAGCGCGTCGCGCAGGTCGCCGTAGCGCGCGCCGTCGGCGGGATAGATGCCCGCATACACCATGGGCTGAACGGCCTTGAAGCCGGGCAGAGGCTCGGCCGTGGGACATTTGGCCAGCGTGACAGTGTCGCCCACGCGCGTGTCGCCCACGCTCTTGATGGAGGCGGTGAGATAGCCCACCTCGCCGGCGGACAGGCAATCGCACTTTTTCAGACCGAAGGGCTCCAGCGTGCCAACGTCCACCACGTCGAATTCCGCGCCCGTGCTCATCAGACGGATGCGGTCGCCTGCGCGGAGCTTACCGTCCACCACGCGGATATTCACCACCACGCCGAGGTAGCTATCGTAGTAGGAATCGAAGATCAGGCACTTCAGAGGAGCATCCTCGTCGCCCTCGGGCGCAGGGATCTGCTCCACCACCGCCTCCAGCACGTCCTCCACGTTCTGGCCCGTCTTGGCCGAAACGGCAGGGCAGCCATCGGCAGGGATGCCGATCACCTCCTCCACCTCGTCGCGGCATTTCTGCACGTTTGCCGAGGGAAGGTCGATCTTGTTCACCACGGGCAGGATCTCCAGATTGGCGTCCACGGCCAGATAGGCGTTTGCCAGCGTTTGCGCCTCGATGCCTTGAGTGGCATCCACCACCAGCAGAGCCCCCTCGCAGGCGTTAAGGGAGCGGGAGACCTCATAGTTGAAGTCCACGTGGCCGGGGGTGTCGATGAGATTGAAAACGTAATCCTCCCCATTCTTCGCCCGATAGTTGAGGCGAACGGCTCTGGCCTTGATGGTGATGCCGCGCTCCCGCTCAAGATCCATATTATCCAGGATCTGCTCCTCCATATCCCGCTTTTCAACGGTGCGAGTCAGCTCCAGGATACGGTCGGCAAGGGTGGACTTGCCGTGGTCGATGTGGGCGATGATGGAAAAATTGCGAATATGCTTTTGTCTTTCTGTGAGCATTTGGCTTTGACCGGACCTTTCCATTAAAGTATACCTGACTATATTATAACGGATTTTTGCCTCCGTGGCAAGTCCTTTGCAATATTTTTCCGAAGAAACGGGAATTTTTTTCTAAAAAAACAATTTTCGTCCTGTTTTTTTCAAATCTTGACTTGAAAAAACGGCAGGTTTGGTATATACTGTAAGCAGAAAAACCTGCACAGGGACTATCCCGGAAAGGAACAATCAATGGAACAGAGAAAAATGCGAATCGCCGTGGTTGGCTACGGCGGCATGGGCGGCTGGCACACCGAGCGACTTCTGAAGAGCGACGTGGCCGAGCTGGCCGGAATCTATGATATCCGCAGGGAGCGCGGCGAGCTGGCAGAAAGCCGCGGCATCCGCTCCTACGGCTCCTTCCGCGAGCTTCTCAACGACGATAGCGTCGACGCCGTGACGGTGGCGATCCCCAACGACGTGCATGAGGACGTGGTGATCAAGGCTCTGCGCGCCGGCAAGCACGTGATCTGCGAAAAGCCCGTCACCCTCAGCTCCGAGTCTCTCGATCGCATGATCGCCGTCGCAAACGAATGCGGCCGCATCTTCACCACGCATCAGAACCGCCGCTGGGACGTGGACTATCTGGCCATGCAGCAGGTGAAGGATTCGGGCGAATTGGGCCGCGTGCTGGAGATCGAATCCCGCATCCACGGCAGCCGAGGCATCCCCTCCGATTGGCGCGGCGAAAAGCGCTACGGCGGCGGCATGCTCTACGATTGGGGCATCCATCTCATCGACCAGATGCTGATGGTTTTCGGCTTCGACAAGGTGGATAGCGTGTTCTGCGAGACCGACAATATCACCAACAGCGAGGTGGACGACGGCTTCAAGCTCACCATCCGCTTCACCACGGGGCAGAAGGCCTACGTGGAGGTTGGCACCTATAATTTCATCGCCATGCCCCGCTTCTATCTCCGCGCGGAAAAGGGCACCGTGCTTCTCACCGACTGGAAGGAAGAAGCCACCGCTGTGAAATGCAAGTATTGGCATGAGAGCGAGGTTCTGCCCGTGGAGACCGCCGCAGGGCTCACCAAGACCATGGCCCCCCGCGACGAGGTGACCACCGACACCTATAAGATCCCCCGCCCCGCCTCCGACGTGCATGATTTCTATCGCAACTTCGTGAAGGCCGCAAGAGGCGAGGCCGAGCAGCTGATCACCCACGAGCAGATGCGCGTGGATCTGAAGGTGATCGAGGCCGCCTTCCGCTCCGCCGCAAGCGGACGGTACGAAAAGGTCCTCTGAGCCCCACGCCGTCTGACACCAAACAACCGAAGGGAGCTTGAAGCATGATCAGACAGAAAACCGACAAGGCCATCAACAGGGCTCTGGCGCGGATCAAGAGAACGGGCGGCACCGTTTATCTGAAGGCGGGCTCCTACGAGATCGCGCAAGCCGTGGTGATGAACACCCCCTCCTCCAAGCTTTTGGGCGAGGTGTGGGCCTATAATCTGGATCCAAACGGCGTTTTCGAAACGCCCTTCGGCACCAAGCTTCGCCTCAAGGGGCGTGACTTCCCTGCCATCTCCATCGGCGCAGAGGGGATCCCCGCAGGCGTAATGGTCCGCGAGATCGGCATTCAGGGCGACATTCACGGCATGGACACCCGTCCGCTCCTGCAAATGAACAAGCCCTCGGCATCGGCAGGTCTTTATTTCGGCTCCGAGCGCGTGGATCAGGGAGAATTCTCCAAGATCTCCTGCTGCGGTCTGGCCGTGGCCGTTTGCGCCGACGGCAATGCGGAGATCGATGCCTG
>JAZRCQ010000246.1:0-6277 GCA_045659845.1 Eubacteriales bacterium | reverse complement strand
CCGAAGCCGTAAATTGGTACACCAAAGCCGCCGAACAGGGAAATGCCGATGCGCAGAAAAGTCTCGGCTACTGCTATGATTACGGACACGGAGTTGAACAAAACTATGCCGAAGCCGTAAATTGGTACACCAAAGCCGCTGAACAGGGAAATGCCAAAGCACAAAACAATCTCGGCGAATGCTATTACTACGGTCAAGGAGTCGGGCAGAACTATGCTGAGGCAGTGAAATGGTACACAAAGGCTGCTGTGCAGGAAAATGCCGATGCGCAAAACAATCTCGCCTACTGCTATGAAGAAGGCCAAGGAGTCGGGCAAAACTATGCTGAGGCAGTGAAATGGTACACCAAAGCCGCTGTGCAGGGAAATGCCTATGCGCAATACAGTCTCGGCGTCTGCTATGACGATGGCCAAGGAGTCGAGCAGAACGATACCGAAGCTGTGAAATGGTACACAAAGGCTGCCGAGCAGGGAAATGCCGATGCGCAAAACAGTCTCGGCGTCTGCTATGAGTACGGACTAGGAGTCGAGCAGAACTATACCGAGGCCGTGAAATGGTACACAAAGGCTGCTGAGCAGGGAAATGCCGTGGCGCAAAACAATCTCGGCGAATGCTATGAAGAAGGATGCGGAGTTGAACAAAACTATGCTGAGGCCGTAAAATGGTACACAAAGGCTGCTGAACAGGGAAATGCCGTGGCGCAAAACAATCTCGGCGAGTGCTATTACTACGGCGGAGGAGGCGTGCAGAACTATACCGAGGCCGTGAAGTGGTACACAAAGGCTGCAGAGCAGGGAGATGCCTTGGCACAAACCATTCTCGGCGAGTGCTATTACTACGGCAAAGGTGTCGTGCAGAACTATACCGAGGCCGTGAAGTGGTATACCAAGGCCGCCGAGCAGGGAGAGGCCTTGGCACAAACCTTTCTCGGCGAGTGCTATTACTACGGCAAAGGTGTCGTGCAGAACTATGCCGAGGCCGTGAAGTGGTATACCAAGGCCGCCGAGCAGGGAGAGGCCTTGGCGCAAAATATTCTCGGCCAGTGCTATTACTACGGCAACAGTGTCGTGCAGAACTATGCTGAGGCCGTGAAATGGTACACAAAGGCTGCCGAGCAGGGAAATGCCAAGGCGCAATGCAATCTCGGCTACTACTATAAAAAAGGCGAAGGAGTCGAGCAGAACTATACCGAAGCCGTGAAGTGGTATCGAAAAGCCGCTGAGCAAGGAGATGCCAATGCTCAATACGAGCTTGGCAACCGCTATTACTGCGATCAAAACTATGCCAAAGCTATAAAATGGTACACCAAAGCTGCCGAGCGGGGCCACGCCATCGCACAAAATAATCTTGGACTTTGCTACGAGAAAGGAATCGGGATTCCGCAGGACTACGCTGAAGCTGCAAGATGGTATCAAAAAGCCGCCGAGCAGGGCAACCCTGAGGCACAGTATAATCTCGGCGTTTACTATGAAACCGGCAAAGGGGTTCCGCAGGATTTTGCAGAAGCGGTAAAGTGGTATCAAAAAGCAGCCCTGCAGGAGGATGTAGATGCACAAACCAGTCTCGCCTATTGCTATGAATTCGGCAAAGGTGTTCCGAAGAGTCTTGAGGATGCCATCGAGTGGTATCAGAAGGCAGCCGATCAAGGAGACGAAGAAGCAAAAAAGAAAGTGAAAAAATTGAAGCGGAAATCCATTTTCAACTTCTGATTTTCCATCCAAAAACAAAGATCACTCCCACATGCAAGCAATTGCGGGCGGGAGTGATCTTTTTCTTTTATTCTATTCCGCTTCAGCCGTTGGTTTCGGGAGCGGTGGCCAGAACCATCTTATCGGCATATGCCTCGGCGGCAGAGCCTGCGGGGCAGGTGATGTTCTCGCGGTAGAGCACGTCGGAGCCGGAGAAGGCCAGATCCGCCATGGGATCGGTGTTGGTGAAGGTGGAGGGCAGAGTCAGGCTTGCCAGCGCGGTGGTGCCCTGGAATGCCTGTGCGCCAACCTCAACAACGCCCTCGCTCAGCACGATGGTGGTGGCGGCGGTGCATCCATAGAATGCGCCCTGCCCGATGGTTTTGATGTAGCCGGGAACAACGATCTCGGTCATTCTCTCGCATCCGCTATACACGGAGGCCTTGATCTCGGTGATGCCGCAGGTGGCGGGAAGCTCCAGCTTGGTGAGTCCCGACTCGCGGAAGGCGCCCTCGGCGATCTCCGAAAGGGTGGAGGGGAGAACCACGCTTGCCATCTGCACGCAGCCTGCAAAGGCATACTTGCCGATGGTGGTGATGCCCTCGGGAACGGTCAGCTTCGTGATGGCGGAGGCATCCTTGAAGGCACCCTCGCCGATAGCCGCAACGGTCTTCGTGGTGGTTTCAGCGTCCTCACCGGTTTGCACCGAGGAGGGAACGACCACCTCGTGCAGATTCGTGGAGCCCTCATACTTTGTGATCACCACGGTGTCGGAATCCAGCGCCTCGAAATGGAAGGTGCCGTATTCGTTGGTGACCGAAGTGAACACCACTTCCTCTTCCTTGAAGCTATCCAGATTTTCCGATCCATCCTCTCCATCCTTGGAGCAGGCCGCAAAGGAAGCCAGCGTGAGAAGCGCAAGCAGAAGCGCGATCAATTTTTTCATCATGATAAGCAGATCCTTTCTCAGAGGTTGATTTTCTTTTTACATTATACATTACTTTTTTCTAAAAGTCAATAGATTTTCGCCCTCCGTTTGTAAATATTTTTCCTTTTTTCGCTTTTTTCAGCCCTCCGCACGGTCGACGATCCGCAGAACAGCTCCCGCCCCCGTGAGAAAAACCGGCCTTCCCTTTGCATCGGTCTGCATCAAAAGCATTCCGCCAAGCAGCTCGCTCTGCAGGGTGAGCAGCTCCCCTTCCGCTGTTTTTCTCCGCTGAACCGCCATGCCGCCGCAGCCCTCCGCGCCGTAGAGACGGGCGGGAAGCAGCAGGCCCGCCACCTCCTTCTCCTCAACTTTTGTCCGATGCGAGCCTCTCGCGAGGATCCAGCCGTCCTCCGCCCGCTCCAGCTTTATCCCTCCCGCGCCGCGCTCCCCGAGATAGGAAAGCGACTCGGCTCTGCCGCCGCTCCACACCAGCTCACATTCCAGCACCTCCTCCCCTCTTTGCAGAGTCATTTTCACCCTTGCATCCTCCGAGAGATAGAAGAAGGCATCGCCCCGCCCCTTTTCACAGCCCGAAACCGCCAGCATCACCAGCATCACCGCCAGCAGAGCCGCCACGCCCCTGATCCGCATTTTCCACGCCTCCTTTTCCCGCCGAAGCGGCTTTTTGCCTTCCATTCTATGAATTTTTTTTGCATTTCATGCTTTTAGCGGTTGCAATATTTGTCCTGTTGTGATATAATGTTACGGAGAATGTCTTGCTCTACTCGCAAGAAAACGAACAAAAGGAAAGGAGAGTCGTCTTGCCTCTGATCGATCCCAAGCCCTCTCATCTGCTCTATTCCGACTGCCCCGACGTTGACCTCGGCGCCTTTGCCGAGATCGATCTCGCCGCGCTTCGGTATAATTTCCGACTGATCCGTCGGCGCGTGAGCCCTGCCACACCCGTTTCCGTGGTGAAGGCAGAGGCCTACGGTCATGGCGCGGCCGCCGTGATCCGCGCCCTCGTTTCCGAGGGATGCGACCATTTCGCCGTTGCTTCCCTGCGGGAGGCATTGGAGGCCGAAGCGGTGCTTCGGAGCCTCGGCGCCAAGGGCGAGATCATGATTCTCGGCTTCTCCGATCCCGCCGAGGCCGCCCTGCTTGCTAAGAAGGCGCTGATCCGCACCGTGCTTTCGGAGGCGGATGCGCTGGCCCTGCAGGAGCAGGCCGCTCGCGCAGGCGTGACGGTGCGGGTGCAGGTTGCCCTCGACACAGGCATGCATCGCATCGGCTTACCTCTGACGGAGGGAGAAGAGGCCACCGCCAACGCGTTGGCCCGCATCCTGCGCCTTCCCAATCTGCACACCGTGGGGCTTTTTTCCCATCTCGCCCGCGCAGATGAGCCCGCCGACGGCGCCGGAGGCACTCGCACCACCGAGCAGATCGCTCTTTTCGACCGCTTTCTTTCCCTTTTGAAGGCGCGGGGGATCTCCCTGCCCACCATCCATCTTTTCAACAGCGCCGCCTCGCTGACGCGTCCTCCCCGTGCAGGGGAATGGGTGCGCGTTGGTCTGGCGCTCTACGGTGTCTCTCCCGCCGAGGAAGCCTCCCTGCCCCTGCGCCCCGTGATGCGGCTGGTGAGCCGCGTGGTGCATCTGCAGCAGCTGAAGGCCGGCGATGAGGTTGGCTACGGCGGCCGCTACGTTGCACCCTCCGACCGCACCGTGGCCACGATCTCCATCGGCTATGCCGACGGTCTTCCCCAGCCCCGCCGCGGGATCCGCGTGGAGCTGCAAACGGGAAGCGGCTCCGTGCTATGCCCTCTGATCGGTCGGGTGTGCATGGATCAATGCATGGTGGACGTGACCGGCACCGACGTGCGCGTTGGCGACCGCGTGGTCCTCTTCGGCTCGGAGGCAACGCCCCTTTCCGCCTATGCATTCGGTGCGGAGCTTTCGGCCTACGAATGCTTCGCTCTTGTTTCCGGCCGTGTTCGCCGTTTTCATTTTAATTCTACTCCGGAGGTATCCGCAACGTGAATAAAAGATCCTTTCTCCGCAGGCGCGCGTCGGCCTTTTTGCTGAGCCTGCTCCTTCTCTCTTCTCTTTTTCTCCCCGCCTGCAAGCGGGAATCCGCAGGCTCCTCCTCTCCCTCGCTCACGCTGGAGGAGGACGAGCTGATCCTCACCGCCTTCCCCGACGCCGCCACGCAAGCGGCACACCGCGGGCAAAAGGCGCTTCTCTACGAGCTTCTTCCCGGAGAGCCTTCGGAGGCGCTCCTCGGAAAAACCCCCGTCGCCGAGGAAAAGGCCGACGGCTCGCTCCGATTTGCGATCCCCTTGGAGGCGAACGGCTTCAACCGTCTCTATTGCCGCTATGCGGTGGCCTTTTCGGACGGCACGCTCCTCACGCCAACCCCTCTCTCCCTCTCCGATCCCGCCGCCTCTGCCCCCAATCAGGAGCCCTTTCCTCACGCCAATGCTCCCAAGGGGCTGGGCGTTGGCCACGGTGAGCTTGCCTCATCCCTCCACGCCTACCGTGCCGTGGCCGAGCTTTCCCTCTCCGAGCTTCTGGGCGGCGACGGCTTTCTCGCCGCCTTCAACGGCTCCGAGCGGATGCTCAATTCCGCCATTCTCAGCGACCTCGACGTTTCCCTTCGGGATGCCACCCGTCACGGTCAGCAGATCACCCTTCTGATCCGCGTGGATCAGATGCCCGCGCCTGCCGAGCTTGCGCTGGTGATGCACACCCTTCTCTCCCGCTACACCAACGGGGAATTCGGCGACGTCACCGCGCTGGCGCTGGAGCTTCCCGAATCCGACCGCGCCGATGCCGCCGAGTACGCCGCCGAGCTGCTCCGCATCTCCTATCTCTCGCTCCGCTCCCGCGTGGCCTGCGGCAGGATCTACCTTGCGCTGGGCGGCAGAAGCGACTACGTCACCGCATTTGCTCCCACCGTTGGTCGCATCGCGCGCGAAACGGCTCGCATGGACTTCGGCGTGGCTCTGCTTCCCGTGAGCCTCGTGGAGGACGGAGACAAGCTGGGGCTTTCGGATCTCGGCACCGTGGCGCAGACGCTCACCTCCGAAATGGGACGCTCGCTTCCCATCGCCGTGATGGGGCTGGAGCTGGATGCCTCCTCCGAGGAGGCCGCCGCCCTCTACACCTATGCCTTCCGTGCCGCCACGCTGGCCAAGGCCGAGCTGATCGCCTACCGCCACGCCGTGAACGACGAAACGGGGCTCTATGCCTCGGATCACACCGCCCGTCCCCTGCTCCGCGCCTTTGCGGCGGCCGACACCGCCTCCAACACTTATGGCGAAGAGCAGGCCCGCATCTATCTCGGCAGAGCATGGGAGGAGCTGAAGGCCGCCAAGCCGCAACGCCTCTCGGCGGAGGCCGTGGCAAACCTCGGCATGACCGACGGCGCGCGCATTTCGCTGGTGGATCTGACGGATGAAAAGAATCCTCCCGCGGTTCTTGCGCGCGGACGCGCCTCCGAGCCCGAGATCATTCAGTCGGCGCTCTGGAATCAGCCCGTGCTCACCGCTTCTCTCCGCCGCGATCCCCTCGGCATCGGCTCCGGCTACACGATCCGTCTTGCCTCCGCCGAGGAGCTTTCCGACTGTCAAACGCTGGTGGCAAAGCTGCTGGCGCAATCC
>JAZRCQ010000245.1:0-20807 GCA_045659845.1 Eubacteriales bacterium | reverse complement strand
TGGGGCGAACCGAGGCGATCAGCGTTCGGCTGACGTTATCGATCTCCACCGAAACCACCTCGCCAACCTTCACGTCGGCAGGGTAAACACTTCCCACACCGCTGGAATACACCGCATCCCCGGGTTGCACGTCGGCGTTTTTTGCGTCCACTTCCACGAAGGTCAGCTTGCAAAGACCGTCCACCTTCATGCTGTAGTCTCCGCTGAGGATACCTGTAGCTTTGTTTCTCGGCAGGTAAACGCCAACCGAGCGGGCAGTTTCCAGAAGTGTGGATACTTTGCACCAGGTGAGTCCCACCTCGCTCACGCAGCCAACCACGCCGTCCTTGGTGATCACGGCCATATCCACCTCAATGCCGTGAACCGAGCCTCGGTTGAGCGTGATCACCGTGGCATAATTGGAGGCCTCTCTGCCGATGGCCATCCCCTCCTCAAAGGAGAGGGAGGGATCGGAGGACTTCATGGAAAGATAGTCCCGCAGGCGTTGATTCTCCTGCTCCAGAAGCTCGGCTCTTTCCAGCCGCTCTCTCAGCTCCCGATTCTGCTCGGCCAAGGCTTCGTTTGCCGCATCCAGCTCCTCCAGAGAGGCAAAATAGTGCCCAAAGCCCTCTGCGGCGTTCACGAAGAGACCGCCGATCCAGCGGAAGGGAGCAGCCACCACGCCCAGCGTGTTTCTCACAAGGCCGTTGTAGCCCATCAGGGAGAGGGTGGTGGCGGAGGCGGAAAGCACCAGAGCCACCGCCAGACAAATGAGAAAAAATTTATTTTGAAACAGCTTCATGCTGCCTCCTCAGATCAGTTTTTGACCGTTTCTCCGTTGGGATCAACAGAGCCATGATAGCGGATCAGATGTCCAGATTCTCGGCGAACTTCGCGTTGTCCTCGATGAACTTGCGGCGAGGCTCCACCTTATCACCCATGAGCAGAGAGAACATCTCATCGCAGGCGATGGCATCCTCGATGGTGACGCGCAGGATCGTGCGGGTGGCGGGATCCATAGTGGTTTCCCACAGCTGCTCCGCATCCATCTCACCAAGACCTTTATAGCGATCGGCCTCAATATTGGAGCCGCCGCCCATTTCCTCCACGATGGCCACTCTCTCCTCCTCGGTGTAGGCATACCGCTCGGAGCCGCTCTTGGAGCCTCTGCGATAGATCTTATAGAGAGGCGGCTGAGCAAAATACACGTGCCCATCCTCGATCAGCTTCTTCATATGGCGGAAGAGGAAGGTGAGGAGCAGGATGCGGATATGCGAGCCGTCCACGTCGGCATCCGCCATGATGATGATCTTACCGTAGCGAAGCTTTGCGGGATCGAATTCCTCGCCGATGCCGCATCCCAGCGCCTGAATGATGGGGATGAGCGACTGATTGGCATACACCTTGTCCAGTCGCGTTTTTTCCACGTTCAGAACCTTACCTCTCAGGGGCAGGATGGCCTGGAAGCGGGAGTTTCTGCCCTGCTTGGCCGAGCCGCCTGCGGAGTCTCCCTCCACGAGATAAAGCTCGGTGAATTCCGCGTTCTTTTCCTGACAGTCGGCCAGCTTTCCGGGGAGCGTGGAGCCCTCCAGAAGCCCCTTGCGGCGGGTGGCCTCTCTTGCCTTTCTGGCGGCCTCACGGGCGCGGAAGGCGGCCAGAGCCTTCTCCAGAATGGCCTTACCAACGCCGGGATTCTCCTCCAGATAATCGGCCAGCTTCTCGCTCACCATCTGATAAACGAAGGTGCGCATCTCGCTGTTGCCCAGCTTACCCTTGGTCTGTCCCTCAAACTGTGCCTCGGTGAGCTTCACCGAAACGATGGCGGAAAGGCCCTCGCGCACGTCGTCGCCGCTGAGGTTCTTATCGCTGTCCTTGAGAATGTTATACTTCCGACCGTAGTTATTGAACACGTTGGTGAGAGCCGTTTTAAAGCCCACCTCGTGAGTTCCGCCCTCCACGGTGTTGATATTGTTTGCAAAGGTGAGAAGCGCCTCGGTGTAGCTGTCGTTGTACTGCAGAGCCACCTCGGCCACGCAATCATCCCGCTCGGACTTCATATAGATCACGTCGGGATGCACCAGCTCGCAGGACTTCTGCGTGTTGATATGCTCCACGAAGGAGCGGATACCGCCATCGTATTTCAGATCATCCTCACGGTAGGAGCCGTCCTCCAGCGCCTCTCTCTCATCACGAAGCACGATGTTCACGCCGCCGTTGAGGAAGGCCTGCTCGCGCAAACGCTTCAGCAGCGTTTCGTATTCAAACACCGTCTCCTCAAAGATGGTGGCATCGGGCTTGAAGCGAACGTAAAGACCGTGGCGCTCGGTCTCCCCCTCTTCGCGGAAGGGACGGGCCACGAAGCCTCTTTCAAATCGCTCGGTGTAGCGTCTGCCCTCGTGGCAGTTGTCGATCTCAACCCATTCGGAAAGCGCGTTCACCACCGAGGCACCAACGCCGTGGAGACCGCCCGAAAACTTATAGCCGTCGCCGCCGAACTTTCCTCCGGCGTGCAGCACGGTGTACACCACCTCCAGCGTGGGGATGCCCATTTTGGGATGGATGCCGCTGGGGATCCCGCGACCGTCATCCTGCACGGAAACGCTTCCGTCGGGCAGGAGAGTCACCTCAATGCGGTTGCACCGTCCTGCCAGAGCCTCATCGATGGAGTTGTCCACGATCTCGTAAACAAGATGGTGAAGACCGCGCAGGGAGGTGGACCCGATATACATACCCGGTCTTTTTCTCACGGCCTCCAGACCCTCCAGCACTTGGATCTGGCTTTCGTCGTAAACCTTTTCGCGGCTCACGTTCTGTTCGTTCTGTTCCATTGGTAGATCCTTTCTGTTGACGCTCGTCGGTGCGATGCCCGACTACGGTCTTAATTAGTCGACTGATGGTTCCTCAATCGGAAACGGGGATGCCCGTTTCGATCCTGCCCGCCAAGGAGGAAGTGGACAGCTGGGAGAAGCAGATGCGATAGGAGCCGTCTGCTTCTTTATAGAGAATAAAGGACTTCGGCAGCTCAACGGAGGCAAACCGAACGGCTCCCTCTGCTTCCGCTGCGGAAAGATAATTTTTTGTGATCTGGGAAACGGTGGCGCTGTCGGCATCGAAAATGCCAATCACACTCCGCACCCGAATATTCTGATTGTTTCCAACGTGCAGATACATAAGCTAACACCTCATTGGCGATAAACGCCGTCCTCCACGCGCACGAGATTTTCGCACCGCACGCAATCGGGATCGCAGGAGGTGATGATCACCTGCTTTTCCCGGATCTTTTCGGAGAGATAGGATCTTCTCTCGGCATCCAGCTCCGAGAAAACGTCGTCGAAAAGGAACACGGGCAATTCTCCGCTGATCCTTTGGCAAACCTCGCCCTCCGCCAGCTTCAGTGCCAGCGCCAGCGAGCGTTGCTGTCCCTGAGAGGCGTAGAGCCGCGCAGAAACGCCGTTGAGCAGGATGTCCACGTCATCCTTATGAATGCCCCAGAGGGTGCTTCCCGCGCCGATCTCGCGATCGTGGCGGGTTGTGAGCAGCTCCCGATAGACCTCCTCGGTCTTTTCCACGCAGGCATAGTCCTCGGGAGCCTGCTTGGAGGAGCCCGCATAGACCACCTGCGGCGTTTCTCTGCCTCCCGTCATTTCCGAAAAGCATTGAGAGATGGCGGACTCTGCCTCCTTGAGATAGCGATAGCGATAGGAGGCGATCACAGCGGCCTCGTGAGCCAGCGGAAGCGACCACATCTCCTGCGTTTCCCGAAAGGCTCTCGGATCCTCCTCTGCCGCGCGCAGGAGCGCGTTTCTCTGCTTGAGGATGCGATTATAATTCTGCAGGCTCTTGAGATAGAGAGGATAGAGCTGGGAAATGGCCACGTCCAGATAATTTCTGCGCTCCGAGGGGCCGCTTTTGATCAGGGAAAGATGCTCGGGGCAGAAAAGCACGGTGCGAAACTGTCCCACCACGTCCGAAACTCTTGCCAGCTTCACGTGATTCTGCTCGATCCTGCGCCGCTTTCCCGACATCATCCGAACGGTGAGGTTCTGCCCCCGCACGGAGTCGGTGAAATCCAGCGAGATCTCGGCACATTCCGCTCCGAAGCGGATCATTTCCTCATCTCTGGCGGCGCGAAAGCTTTTGCCGATGGAGATATAGGAGATGGCCTCCAGCAGATTGGTTTTTCCCTGCGCGTTTCTTCCCGCCAGAATGTTCACTCCGTCGGAAAAGCGCACGTCGGCCTCGCGGATATTCCGGAAATCCCGGATCCGGATTCTATTACATTTCAAAACTGTTTCTCCCGCGCTTCGGAGTTTCTCACTCCTTCATTCTCACGGGCAGGAGCATAAACAGCTCCTCCTCACCCTCCTTGGCGCAATCGGGCGCAGGGGTGATATTGATGGAGGTGAGAGCGGAGGTCATGGAGATGGTCACGCGCTCGGCGGTGCAGGCGCGGAGGGAATCGATGAGGAAGCGGTTGTTGAAGGCGATCACGAGAGAATCGGTCTCATTGTTCACGGCGATCTCATCGTAGGTGCTGCCCAGCGTGGACTGCGCCGAGATCTTCAGAAGCCCCTCGGAAAGCTCCAGTCTCACGTGAGCTCTCACCGAGCCTGCCACCTTCTCCTCGGTGACGAGAGCGGCTCTCTCCAGCGCGGAGATCAGCGTGTCTCGGTTGGCCTCGAAGCTCATTTTATGAGTGGTGAGGATGATGCGGTCGAATTCAATGTAAACGCCGTCGATCAGGCGGGAGAAGAAGATGCAATCCTTGAAGTGGAAAACGATGTTCTTTCTCGTCATGTAGATGCGAACGGTCTCTCTCTCGTCATCCTTGAGCAGGCGATAGAGCTCGTTCACCGTTTTGGTGGGGAGGATGAAGGAGAAATTGAGATCGGTGCCGTCCTCGTTGTGGTTTTCCATTTCCGCGGTGGCATGGCATTTTGCCAGCTTAAAGGAATCGCAGGAAACAGCCAGAATGGAATCCTTGCGGATGCGGAAATGACAGCCGTTGAGAACGGGGCGCTGATCGTTGGAGGCCATGGCATACATGGTCTTGGAGAGCATATCTCTCAGGGTGGCCTGCGAGATCACAAAGCCGTCGGAGGTGGTGAGGCGGGGGATCGCCGGATAATCGCGGCCGTCCAGCGCGTTCATCCTATGAGAGGATTTTCCGCAGGCAATGCAGGCCTGCAGCGTATCGGAGACGGTAAGCGTGACCTCCTCGCCCTCCATCACGCGCACTGTTTGCGAAAACTTCTGCGCATTGAGGATATAGCAGCCGGGCTCCTCCACGTTTGCCTGAATGGTGATCCGCATTCCCTTCTCCAGATCGAAGGTGGTGAGGGTGCAGGTACCGTCGGCGGCGGCATCGATGAGGATGCCCTCGATGGCATTCAGAGTGGCCTTGCCGGAAACGGCGCACATCAGGGGTGCCACGGCGTTGCTGATCTGTTGTCTGTTAAAAATAATCTTCATATCGTACCTCTTTCGGTGTCGCACGACACGCGTTCGCGCAACAAAACATACATAGATATTTATAGATATATTAATTCGTAGTAGTAGTAGGGGGCGCGGAAACTGTGGAAAACGCGAAAAACGCTTTTAGCACAAGGATTTTTTGAATGTTCACCGCACCGTGATCGGAGGAGAAAGCGGTGGAAAATCAAGGAAAACTCCGAGGTATTTTCCCGCCGGACCGCGCTTGTAATGAACTATCGGAGATCAGAAAAATTTGATTCTCCTGTGGAAAAACGGAGACCGTGCCATTTGGTGGAAAAGTGGCTCCGAAAAAGTGAAAAATCGGGAAAAACGGAAAAATCGGTTGAAAAAGGGAGAGCTTTCCCGAAGCCTGTCGAAAGGAGAAATCAACAGGGATTTTTCTTTGTGCGACAACGCTTTTTTAATTTTCTCCACACCTCCGGAACGGGTTTTCCAAGGGGCTTTGGCGTAGTTTTCCACAGGCTGTTGAAAACCTTGTGGAAAACTGTGGGCAGACGGTTGAAAACCGTGGAAAACCGTGGAAAACCAAGGGATCAGTTGCCCTTGATCTCCTTTTGCAGATCTGCCAGCTCTGCGGCCAGATTGGGCTCGGTGGAAAGTCTTCTTTCCACGGCGCGCAGGGAAGAGAGGATGGTGGTGTGATCGCGGTCGAAGATCTTGGCAATGTTGTTCAGGGACATTTGCGTGATCTTATCGATGAGATGAACGGTGATATGCCGCGCGGCGGCGATCTCCTTGTTTCTCTTGGGGCCAACGATCTCCTCGCGGGAGATGCCGTAGTGATTATAGACCACTCCGAAGATCTTGTCCACCGTCACGTTCACCGGCTCGGCTCCGTCCAGAAGCTCGGTCAGGCAGGATTGCGCCACGTCCATCGTGATGCTCTTGCCCGAGAGGAAGCTGAGCGCGCCCAGCTTTTTGATGGCTCCCTCGGTCTGGCGGATATTGGAGCGAAGATTTTCTCCGAGATAGGTCAGCACCTCGCCGGGGATCACCACGTTCACCTGCTCGGCCTTCTTTTTGATGATGGCGATGCGAAGCTCCAGATCCGGTGGCTCCACGTCGGCCAGAAGTCCCCACTCGAAGCGGGATTTCAGGCGGTCCTCCAGCGTTTTGATATCTCTGGGGGGACGGTCGGAGGTGAGGATGATCTGCTTTTTGTCCTCAAAGAGGGTGTTGAAGGTGTGGAAGAATTCCTCCTGAATGGAGATCTTGCCGGCGATGAACTGGATATCGTCGATGAGCAGAACGTCGCAGGTGCGATACTTGTTGCGGAACTCCTCCATGGTCTTGCTGGTGAGGCAGGAGATCATCTGATTCGTAAAATCCTCGCCCTTGGTGTAGATGATCTTGATATTGGGATTGTCTCTTTGCAGCTTGTTGATGATCGCGCACATCAGGTGGGTTTTGCCCAAGCCGCTGTTTCCGTAGATAAAGAGGGGATTATAGTTGGTGGCGGGGTGATCGGCCACGGCCACGCAGGCGGCATAGGCAAATTTATTGGTGTTGCCAACAATGAAGTTTTCAAAGGTGTATTCAAAGTTGTAGGTTGGCATCACGCGGGCCTGCTCGGTCTCTTTTTTCTGAGTGGTGGGGAGGATCATGGTTTGCTTGAGCTGATCGGCCGTGACCGAGGAGCCCGTGAAGATCAGCTCCACGCGAATGGGAAAGCCGAGAAGCTTGCAGAATTCCTGCTCGATGTCGGCAAGATGGCGTTCCTTCACGATCTTGAATTTCAATTCATAGGCAAGGCCGATGGTGAGAACGTCGTTTTCAAAGGAGCAGATCTCGATATCCTTAAACCAGAGATTTGCCACCGTTTCCGAAAATTTCTCCCGCAGTGAGATCTTCACCATTTCCCAGATCTGCCGCATTTCCTCAATGATTTTTTCGTCGGTCATCCTGTGTTTTTCTTCCCCTTTCCTTTTTTTGCGGTTCACATATAATACTATAATATTATATCATATATTATATATATATAGCAACCGAAAGTGTAAAAATTTACAAAGAATTCACGATTGAAGCCCCCGAAAAAGCACCGATTCGCGTTTTTGGAAAGCTCTTGACTATCCGATCGGACTATGCTATAATGGTTGAAACGAAACAAGGATCAAGGAAAGGAAGCATTGCCATGGAAAAGAAGTTTGTTTCGGTTCTCAGAGAGCCCGACAATCGGTTTGGCGCCACCGAGGCCTCCACGCTTCGCTTTGAGGAGGTCGACACGAAATGCAACGACGTGAAATTTGAATACGCGGTGGAGGGGAGCCGCGCGCGGGTGATCGTTTATCCGAGCGGCTCTCCCGTGAAGTATCTGAAGCTGCGCTTTCGGGGCGATCTCTCCTTTGTGGAAAAGGTGTATGCCGACACGTGGGAGCGTTCCGGCATGGGCTGTCATCTGGAATGGCGATCGGTCACGGGCTCGCGGATGATGCCTTGGTTTTGCTATCTCAAGGGCGACGGCCGCACCATGTGCTACGGCGTGAAGACCGGAGCCGATTGCTTTGCTTCCTGGTTTGCCGATCCCTGCGGGATCACGCTTTTCCTTGACCTCACCTGCGGAAATGACGGCACCGACCTGCAGGAGCCTCTCGTGGCCTGCGAGGTGGTGGAAATGGAGGGAGAAGCGGGGGAGGACACCTATCGCGTGGCCAAGCGCTTTTCCGCCCTGCTCTGCGATGCTCCCGTTTTGCCCAAGGAGCCGGTGTTCGGCGTGAACAACTGGTATTGGGCCTACGGCAGGATCGATCTGAAGGGGGTTCTGGCCGAGACCGACTATCTCATGGAGATGTGCAAGGGCTCCAAGCATCGCCCCTATATGATCATCGACGACGGCTGGCAGCTCAACCGCACCTACGGCGAGGGAGCCTACATCGGAGGCCCTTGGATCCCGAACGATCGCTTTGGCAACATGGAAAAAGCCGCGGCGGGCATTCATGAAAGAGGAGCGAAGGCAGGGCTTTGGTTTCGCCCGTTGCTCACGCTGGGCGACGTTCCCGAGGAGGCGAAGCTGGAGCGGTTTCCCGCAGGCGGTGTTTTGCTGGATCCCTCGCATCCCTACACGCTGGAGCGCGTTCGTGCCGATGCCGCCGCCATTCGCGGCTGGGGCTTCGATCTGATCAAGCACGATTTTTCCACCATCGATTTCTTCGGCATCAATCCTCTAACCGCCGAAAACGGCAAGGTGCAGCTCTATCATCATAAAAAAGCACCCTTCGACAAGACCAAGACCAACGCCACCATCATCAAAAATTTTTATCGCGCCGTTCAAAAGGGAGCGGGAGAGGCCGACGTGATCGGCTGCAACACCATCGGCCATCTCTGCGCCGGTATCCATTCGATCTATCGCACCGGCAACGACACCAGCGGCCGCCACTTTGAATTGACTCGCCGAAACGGCGTGAACACCGTGATGCGCCTTCCCCTCAACGATTGCTTCTATCGCGCGGATCCCGATTGTGCCGCCTTCACTCCCGCTGTGGATGCCGCTCTCAATCTGGATTTTCTGGAAATGTGCGCCCTCACGGGAATGACCGCTCTTGCCTCCGTCACTCCCAATATCCTCACCCCCGAGGAGATGAAGCGGATCAACGAGATCTTCCTGATTGCCGACCGCGACGAATGTCGCTACGGCATCCTCAACTACGATTTTCTGTCCGAGCCAAACACTTTTGTCAGTGAGGACGGAAAAAATGTTCGCACCTACGATTGGATGCGCGCCTACGATGGCCAGCGTGCCCTTTTCACATGGACGTTTTGAAAAAACTCCGGTTGTAAAAAAATGACAAATTTTAAAATAGAAGGAGAAAACACCGTGAAAAAAGTGAAACTGATCCTGATCGGTGCGGGCGACCGCGGCACGACCTATGCCAATCTGGGGCTGGAGAATTGCCCCGAGATGGAGCTGGTGGGAGTGGCTGATCCAAACCCCGTTCGCCGAAACTATATCAAAGAAAAATTTCATCTGACCGACGAGCAATGCTTCCTTTCCTGGGAGGATATCCTGGCTCTGCCCAAAATGGCCGACGCCGCTATTATCGCCACGCAGGATCAGCTGCATTTTGCTCCTGCCATGAAGGCCATTGAGCTGGGCTACAACCTTCTTTTGGAGAAGCCCGCCGCTCCCACGCCCGAGGAATGCCTGCAGATCGCCAACGCCGCCGAGGCAAAGGGCGTTCACGTGGTGGTTTGCCACGTGCTTCGCTTCACCCCCTTCTTCCGCCTGCTCAAGCAGATCATCGACGAGGGGAGGATCGGAAGGGTGATGAACGTGGTGCATGTCGAGTGCGTTGGAAACGTTCATCAGAGCCATAGCTACGTGCGCGGCAACTGGAGAAGAGCCGATGAAAGCACCCCCATGATCCTCGCCAAGTCCTGCCACGATCTGGATATCCTTCAGTGGCTGCTGGGAGAAAAATGCACCCGTGTGCAGAGCTTTGGCTCGCTGGTGTATTTCCGTCCCGAAAATATGCCTGCAGGCGCGCCCGAGCGATGCATCGACGGTTGCCCCGCCGAAGCCGATTGCCCCTACAGCGCGCTGAAGATCTATCGCGACCGCACCTTCCCCTCCTTCGTGAAAAAGGCCACCACGAAGCATGAGCCCACCGATGAGGATATTTTGAATACCATCAAAAGCACGAACTATGGAAAATGCGTGTTCCGGTGTGACAACGACGTGGTGGATCATCAGGTGGTGAATCTGGAATACGAGAGCGGTGCCACGGTATCCTTCACCATGAGTGCCTTCAATCGCGGCGGCCGAAAGGTTCGCATCATGGGCACCAAGGGAGAGATCGCGGCCGAGATGTCGGATGATTTCATCAAGGTGTTCGATTTTGTCACTCGCACGGAGGAGAAGATCATCATTGCCGATGCCGTTCGTGACGAGAGCATCGATGGCGGCCACGGCGGCGGTGACAGAGGCATCATCAAGAGCTTTTGCAGGTTTCTCGCCGGCACCTATCAGGGCAACAACATCACCGATATCCGCACCTCCGTGAACAACCATCTCACCGCCTTCGCGGCCGAGGAGGCAAGACTCACGGGCAATACCGTGGAGATTGCATTGTACGAAAAGGACCTGCAGAAGCAGGGCGAATGAATAGGATGATCGCGGAAGTTGGGCGGGAAGAAACTCGCGTGGATTCTCGAAAAAGCAGTTGCTTGGTCTTTGATCTCATATACCTTTCGTAGACCGAAAGATCGAAGGGTGAAAAAAAGAGAGCCGCATTGCCCAACTTCTCATAAGGATGTTTAACACAACATTTGTAGGGACAGGCGTCCTCGACTGTCCGCAACAAAAGAATTTCGGCAGAGAACTTGTTTTCTCTGCCGATTTGTGTTATAATGGGACTAACGAAAAGCCTCCCTCCGAGAGGGAGCCTATGGATGCGCTTGTGCAACTTTATGGGTACGGGCATTACCCTGTACCTTTGTAATACAAAGGCGAAACTGGCGATAAACTTAAATTTGACGAGGTGAGAATTATATGAATGGCGAAATTGAACAAATGAGTAGGATAGTATGCTGTGTCAGAAAAGCCCTCTATACCAATAACGATATAGTATTTACTCCGAGCAAATATGTACTATCAATAAAGTTCGTTTTTTCTTCTCCGTTTGTTCTATGGAAAACAATTGAGGCAAATTCGGTTGAAGCATGGTATGATATTTGCCAAAATCGAGGTTTGTGTGATATCAAATTTCTTATTCCTACTGAAACAAAGCAAAGGCATCTGCTGGGATTTGCAAACACCTCACAAGGTGCATTAGTATGTTTTTGGAAAAATGGCAAAGCCTCGTATTTTGTTCCTGTATGGGATTTTGATAGCAAACGAAATGGCTGGAATATCTGTTACAGAGAACAGCGAAATGTAACGATTTCTAAAGACGTATTTTCTTATTCAAACAAAATCGAAGAGTTTAAATCCGTACTGATAGATATAGGTAGTTTTGCAGAAAAAATCGGATTTCCATATTTCTCCGATGTTTTCCACAAGGCATACGAGGGACTGCATGATTTTGCAAAGATTGATGAGTATAATGTTCCCGAACATATTCCTAACGAACTGAAAGGAATATACTATGCGGTAGAAACTGCAGATGTCTTTGGCGCTATGGGTTCGTGGAATGACTCTCCTCCATGCTATGCTGAGCAGATGGGTTTAGGGAACGAATACAACAAATTGTCAGACCGATTATTCAAGCAACTTCGATATCATTTAATGTATGTCACTAACCAATGTTGGCAATAGAATTAATGCCAATAAAAATTTACCGAACAGAATAAAACGAACGCCGGCAGATTTTCTGTCGGCGTTAATTATTTGTTTACAGCGTAGCGAATCTACACCCTACGGGTAAACATCCATATGAGAACCAGCCCTTGGCGGCTCGCTTTTGTTATTGCTTGAGGCTCCGATCGTACGGTTCCCGCGAAAGCTCAGATTTTTTTCAGCTTTGCATAGGAGGCCATGAGCTTTTTGGTGCCCACGCGATCGAAGATCACCTCATATAGCACGTCGGCGCCCATGGGGCGAACCGAAAGGATCTCGCCCTCGCCGAAGGAAAGGTGCTTCACGCGGTCGCCTGCCTGCAGAGTCTGTCCTGCGGCGGGACGGCTCGGCGCGCGCTTCACCGTTACGGCGGGCTCTGCTTCGCGAGTCTGCTCCGAAAAATAGATGCGCTTGGAAGGGCCTCGGCTCTCGCCGAAGCGAGAGGCGCCGTAGCCAAAGCCGCCGTAGCCTGAGCCGTAAACGCTTCTGCCGCTCTCGCTTTTTTCCTTTTTTGTCAGTTTAGAGGGGATCTCGGAGATGAAGCGGGAGAGGGGATTATAGGTGGTGCGGCCGAAAAGCATTCTTTGGCTCGCGTGCAAAACGTAGAGCTCCTGCTTGGCGCGCGTGATGGCAACGTAGGCAAGCCGACGCTCCTCCTCCAGCTCCTCAGCGCCTGCATCCAGCGTTTGAGAGCCGGGGAAGATGCCCTCCTCCATGCCCGGCAGGATCACCACGGGAAATTCCAGACCCTTGGCGCTGTGCACCGTCATCATCACCACGGCGTCGGCGCCTTCGTCGTAGCGATCCACGTCGGCCACGAGAGCCGTTTCCTCCAAAAATTCTCTCAGGCTGGGGGATTCTGCCTCCTTCTGGTATTCTATGATCTGCGACTTGAATTCGGCAAGGTTTTCCAGTCTTTCGGCCTCAGCCTCACCGGCCTCTATCAGCATGGCGCGATAGCCGGAGCGATCCAGCACGGCATCAAAAAGCACGTCCAGAGAGAGCTGCTCCGCATCCTCGGTGAGGGAGGTCATCAGATTGGCAAAGCCCCGCAGGGAGGCCTGCGAATTTTTCAGAATGGGGTATTTTTCCGCCTCGCGGATCACAGCCAACCAAGAGCAATTCTGCTCGGAGGCGATCTGCGCGATCACCTCCATGGTTTTGGCGCCGATCTTGCGCTTGGGCTCGTTGATGATGCGCTCCAGGCGCACGTTGTCGTCGGGATTGGCAATGAGCTGCAGATAAGCCACGGCATCCTTGATCTCCTTGCGGTCGGTGAAGCGAAGACCGCCGAGGATGCGATAGGGAATGCCTGCTCTGGCGAAGGCCTTCTCCAGATTCTGCGATTGTGCATTCATGCGATACAGCACGGCGTGGTCGCGGTAGCTTCGCTTGCCTGCGGAAACGCCGGCTCTCACCAGCTCCACCACGCGGCGGCTCTCCTCGTTCTGATCCTCGCAGGTGATCAGCGGAATCGGATCCCCCTCGCCGTTGGAGGTCCAAAGGGTCTTTCCGAGACGTTGCCCGTTGTGACCGATCACGGCGTTGGCCGCATCGAGGATGCACTGGGTGGAGCGATAATTCTGCTCCAAGCGGATCACGCGGGCGGTTGGGTAATTCTTTTGGAATGTGAGAATGTTTTCAATGGTGGCGCCGCGAAACTTATAGATGCTCTGATCGTCGTCACCCACCACCATCAGATTGCCCGTGCCCGAGGAGAGAAGACGAGTCAATTCAAACTGAGCGGGGTTGGTGTCCTGAAACTCGTCCACGCAAACGTAGCGGAACTGGCGGCTGTATTTTTCGGCCACCTCGCCGTCGGTGCGGAGGAGCTTCACGGTCTGCATGATGATATCGTCGAAATCCAGCGCGTTGGCCTCACGCAGCAGGATCTGATAGCGGGCGTAGATCTGCCCGATCCTGCCGAGGCGGAAATCCGAGCCTGCCTCCGCCTGAAACTCCTCGGCGGTGACAAGGCGATCCTTGGCGCGGCTGATGGCGTTCTGCACCGACTTCACGGGCATCGTCTTTTCATCGATATTCAACTGCTCCATGGTTTTTTTGAGCATTTTTTTGCTATCGTCCGCATCGTAGATGGAGAAATTGGGACGGTAGCCCAAGCGGTCGCCGTAGCGCCGCAGGATGCGCATACAAATGGAATGGAAGGTGCCCGACCACACCTCGCGGGAATAGCCCTCCAGCTCGGGGAAAAGGCGCTCCAAGCGATCCTTCATCTCCTTGGCGGCCTTGTTGGTGAAGGTGATGGCCAGCACGCGATAGGGCTCGCAGGTGTCCTGCGCGAATTCATCCAGATAGGGCATCAGCTCGGCGGGAGAAAGCTCCTCTGCCGCACGCTCCAGCCGATCCACGTGGCTCTCATCCAAAAATTGAGGGATGCGCTCACCGTGATAAGCGTTGCCGTAGCGCAAAAGGAAGCCGATGCGGCGCACCAGCACCGCCGTTTTTCCGCTTCCTGCGCCTGCCAGCACCAAAAGGGGGCCGTTCACCTGAAACACGGCCTCGGCCTGACGGGCATTCAATTGGGAAAAGGCCTTTTCAAATATGGCCCGCTTTGCAAATAGGTATCGTTCCTCTAAGCGCTCGTTCATAGCTCTCCGTTTCTGTTTTGTCTTGTTGCTTCAAGGATCCTCTGCATCTCCAGCGCATCCTCGGCCTGCGTGCCGTTGGATTCGCAGATGATGCGGGGATAAACGCCCTCCAGCAGAATGGCCTCGGCAAGAGGCTCGAAGGCAGGGCCGTAGATGGGATCGGCGAAGGTGAGGTGCTTTTTCTCGCCTGCGCCCGTGAATTCAATGTGGGAAAAATGACAGTGCAGATGCCTTGCATGGTGGTCGCCCAAGCGGCAGGCGATCTCATCGAACACGCGGCGGTAGTCGTCCACTGTTCGCATATCCTCGCCGCAGGCGCGGGCATAGAGATGCCCAAAATCCACCACGGGGGTGTAGACGGGGGAAACGAGGCATTGCTCGATCACCTCCTCCAGCGTGCCCAGCTGGTTGCATTTGCCCATGGTCTCGATGCCGAGCCTTGCGGCAGGCTCGGGCCCCACCGCCTCGGCCAAGCGCTCCAGCGTATCGAGAGAAAGCGCCATGGCCTCTCTGCGATCCCGCTTAGCGGCACTTCCGCTATGGATCACCACCGTGTCGGCGCCCAGCAGCTCGGCCGCCCAAAGGCTTTTTTCCACGTAGGCAATGCTTTTGAGCCGCTTCTCCTCCTCCACGCCGGAGAGGGAGATGAAATAGGGGGCGTGGATCGACATCAGGATCCCATGCTCTCTTGCGGCCTCGCCAACGGCACGGAGAGCCTCGGCGCCGGCGCTGATGCCGTTTCCTGCCTCGTATTCAAAGGCATCCAGTCCTCTGGCCCGAACCCATGCGGGGGCTTGAAGGGTGGATCGGTTGCCCTCTTTGTGAAAGCTATCGCTGCAACCGCCGGGGCCGAAGGTGGCGCGGTTTGGAAACGTGTGCTTCATGCCCTTTCCTCCCGCACGCCCCAGAAGGACATCCAAGGCTTCTTGCCGTGCAATTTTGCATATTTGCGGATGAAGGGGCGCTCGCAAAGACGCTTGAAGCGGAAGAAGAGATTTTTCTTATCCCGAATGGGGGGAACGATGATGGAGGGAAGCCCCAACCGTCGGCCGGCAAAGGAATCGGTGAGGAGCTGATCGCCCAGCATGGCGGTCTCCTCCTTTTTGGCTCCCAGGCGCTCCATTGCCAAAAGCAGCGTTTTGCTGCCGGGCTTGCCGCTGTCGGCAAAGGCGAGAAGCCCCAGCTCCCGATTGAAGCGCTCCACGCGGGCGGCATGGTTATTGGAAACAAGAGCCGCGCGGATGCCGCTCTCCTCCAATGCGCGAAACCAAGCAAAAATAGCCTCGTCGGGATCCTCCTGCTCATAGGGGGCAAGCGTGTTGTCGATATCGATCAGCAGGGTGCGGATCCCCTTGGAGAGGAGAAAGGCGGGCGTGATCTCGCCATAGCTGCCGAACATATAGGTTGGTGTTAAACGGTCCATTTGGGTTATCCCCTTTCCATCAGATTTTCCCACGCGCCGAGGATACGGGCGGCGGTGAGGGAGGCGTAAACGCCCGAGGAGGCCTTTTCGATCACCACGGAAACGGTGAGCTCGGGGGCGTTATCGGGGGCGTAGACACCAACGAAGAGGGCGTTTGTGATCACGATTTTCTCCACGTCGCCGGTGGCCTCGTCGCGAACGTATTTTTCCACCTGCGCCGTGCCCGTTTTTCCGCCCACAAGGGAATAGGACACCGACGATTCATTCAGAAACCGACGGGCGGTGGTGGAATCGGCTACCATCTGCTTCATGCCCTGCAGACAGGTGGCAACGGCGGGATCGGTGAGCTCTGCGCGGGAGAGAGACTGCGGGGCGGTCTCCAGCACCACGGTGCCCGTTCCGAACTCGCAAACGCGATAGAGCAGATGGGCGGCATAGCGCTCCCCGCCGTTCACCAAAGAGGAGATATAGGAGCAGATCTGCAGAGGCGTGGCCTTGGTTTCGGATTGGCCGATGGCGGCGGCCACGGTGTTACCTGCCGTCCACGAGCCCTCATAGCTGCCGTCCTCGCCTGCCAGCACGCCAACGGCCTCGCCCAGCTCGATGCCCGTGCCTCTTCCGAAGCCGAGGGCAGAGAGATAGCGATCCATTGTGCCGATCCCCAGCCGATAGCCAAGCTCGTAGAAGAAGCAGTTGCAGGAATCGGCCAGCGCCTGCGTCACGTTCAGAGAGGACGTGGCATGGGGATAGGTGGGGCAACGGGGCTTATAGTCGTCGAAGCGATTGTAGACGCACGGGCAAAGCACGGTGGAGCCTGCGCCAATGGTTCCCTCGGAAAGCCCTGCCGCCGCCACGCCAACCTTGAAGGTGGAGCCGGGGGCGTAGGTTTCCCGCAGAGCGCGGTTGGAGAGGGGACGGGCAGGATCGGCCGAGAGGGAAGCATAGTCGGCATTGTAGGTGGTGAGATCGAAGGTGGGGTGGGAGGCAATGGCGTAGATCTCAAAGGTGGTGGGATCCATGGCCACGGCGGCACCGGCATCGCAGAGAAATCCCTCCACGGCGTTGCCGTCGTTTTGCTGAACGTACTCCACGTTCTCCTTCAGACCGTCCTCCGCGGCGATCTGCAGGCTGATATCGATGGTGAGATAAACGTCCTTTCCCGTAACGGGGGCGGTGATCACCTCGGTGGAGAGGGTGTTGCCGTTTGCATCCAGCGTGATCAGAAGCTCGCCGTCCACGCCGCGCAGGTATTCCTCAAAGGCGGCCTCACAGCCGGATTTGCCCACCAGCGCGTTCATCTGGTAGCCCTGCTCGTTGTAGTACTCCCACTCCTCGGCGTAGATGGGACCCACGCTTCCGAGAATGTGGGAGGCGTAGCCGGGATAGTGGTAGACGCGCTCGGCGTTCACGGCGAATTCGATGCCCGTCAGACCCAGCTCGCGGACGTAGGTCATCAGCGCCAGATCGGCGTTCTCGGCAAAGAGATAGTCGCTGGCGGGGCCGAAGCGCTTGGCGTCCATATCGTAGCGCAGGCGCACCAAACGGTCGATCTCATAGTCGGAGTAGAGGCGGTTGCCCGATTCATCCTGCTCCAGCAGGCGGAAGCCGTCCACGTATTCTGCCGCCAGCTCCTTTGCGGTGGTGTCCTCGTCCATGCCCTTGTTGGAGAGGACCATGGAGAGGCGGTAGCCGATGGCGGTGGAGGGATCGGAGGCACCCTCGGCAAAGGCATAGTCGGGATAGGTTCCCACCAAGGGGAAATAGGACTCCTGATGAGAGGCGGCGGCGCCGCAGGCATCCAGAGCCTCCAGCAGGCGCAGATAGGTGGCGTTGGCGCGGGAGATGCCCAGCGCGGAGACGGCGGCATACTGCACCGTGAGATCATAGGTGTAGCGATTGGAAACGAGGGTGACGCCGTTGCGATCCAGGATCTCGCCCCGAACGGCGGGGGCTTTCACGCGGATGGTGGTGGTGCCGTCGTTGAAGAGACCGTCCTTCCCCGCGATCTGAACGTAAAAAAGTCTGCCCACGTAGATCACGCAGACAACGCAAAACAACACCGCCACCGCCATGGCGCGGATCACGCTTTTTCTCGTGCTCACAGGCAGACTCCTTTCAAACGTATTTTCAATTGTGTCAGGCAACCGAGGAGAGGATAAAGTTCGCCAGCAGGATCGCGGCCGCCACCCAGAAAACAGGATTTTTCCGCACGGCCAGCCATCCCTCGCGGCGGCTCCATTGCACCTCGCCCTCCCGATGTCCTCTCTCCTTGGAGAGCAGGATGGCCGAGGGGATGGAGGCGGCAAAGCAGGCAAAGAAAAGAACGGAATAGCCAAGGCTGGCCATGGAGCCAAGCTCCTCGGGGAGACGGCTCGCCCAGGTGACGTAGAAGCTGCCGAAGAAATTGATCAGGGCATGGAGCAGGATGCCATAGCGGAGCCTGCCCGTGCGCGCATAGATCAGACCAAAGAATACGCCCAGCGCGGCGGCGTAGAAGAACTGGCTGAGATTGCCGTGGATCAGGCCGAAGAGAAGGCCGGAGATCAGCGCGGCAGGCCATTCGCCGTAGCGCAGGAGACGGTTCATCAGAACGCGGCGGAAGAACCATTCCTCGCAAAGAGGCGCGGCCACCACCATCACGGCAAAAATAGCCCAAAGGGGCACACCTGCCGTCATTTCCTCCACGTGTCCGCCGATGGGGCGGCCGAGGATCGCCGTGAGAAAGCTGTTTGCGGCACTTCCCGCCACGCCGCCCAGCCACAGAAGCGTCACGCTCACCGAAAGGAGCGCCGCCAGCTCCATGAGGCGCAGGGAGCGGCGCTCGGCGGGCAGAGAAACGGCGCATCCTCTGAAGATCAGCAAGGACAGAGGCTGCGCCACCGCATCCAAACACACGCCGCCTGCCAGAAGAGAAAAGGCGGGATGCTCCGCATAGGAGCCGAGCAGAAGCACGGCAAGAACCTGCGCCACCAGATGGAAGGCAAGCAGGGCGAGCATTCCGAGCGAGAGAAGAGAGATCTGCCTCTGCTCGGCAAGCCCGTCAACGGGAGGCCGCTGCTGCGGCTCTCTTTCGGGCTCCGTGTTCCAATGGTTCATGGGTTCCTCCTCATTGGGGATTTCTCACCTTGGTGAATTCGCCGCCTGCGCTCTTGAGCATCTGCCCAAGGCCGAGGCAACCGCAATCCAAGGGGGATTTTGCCACCGTCACGCGAACGCCCGTGCGCTCGTGAACGGCCTGCTGCAGCCCCGGAATGAGGGCGCTGCCGCCCACCATCACGATGCCGAAATCGAAGATGTCGGCCGAAAGCTCGGGGGGCGTTTCCTCCAGCGTGGTCTTGATCATGGAGATCATTTCCGAGAGCGGCTCCTTCATGGCGAGATAGATCTCCTTCGAGGAGATCTCCGCCGTCACGGCCAGTCGGGTGGAAAGGCTTCTGCCGCAAACGGTCATGGTGCCGCGGTCGATCTCGGGCACAGCTGTGCCCAGCCGTTTTTTCAGAAGCTCGGCGGTGATCTCGCCGATGAGGATATTGCGATGCTGCTTTAAGTAATTCACGATGGCGAGATCCAGCTCGTCGCCCGCCACGCGAAGGGAATTGCTCTGCACGATGCCGCCCAGACTGATCACGGCGGCCTCGGAAACGCCGCCTCCCAGATCCACCAGCATGGCTCCTCTGGCCTTGGAAACGCGGATCCCCGCACCAACGGCGGCGGCGATGGGCTCGTCCATCAGATCCACGGTCTTGGCGCCTGCCTCGCGGATGGCGTCCTCCACGGCTCTTCTCTCCACCTCGGTCACGCCGTAGGGAATGGAGACCAGCACAGAGGGACGGTTGAAAAATCCCGTCAGCTCCAGCTTGCGGAAGAAATCATGCACCATCAGGGAGGTCACCTCCAGGTCGGTGATCACGCCGTCCTTCAGGGGACGGAGCGCGCGGATGGAGGGGGGCGTTTTGCCCAGCATCTTTTTTGCTCCCATGCCAGAGGCGATCACCTCGTGGGTGTAGCGGTCGATGGTCACCACCGAGGGAGCCCGCATCACCAGACCCTTCCCCTTGAGGAAGATCATGGTGTTGGAGGATCCCAGATCCATGCCGATTTGCTTTGCCATATTGAGGGTTCCTCCTTTCAATGAGGGTTGAAAAAAGCGATATGCGCAACGAAATGCGCCGCCGAGGGGATATTCCCCCCACTTTACATTCCATTATATCACATACCGCTTTATTTTTCTATACTTTTTATAAAATTTTATAAAAAAATATCGGAAATTACAAAAATTTTTCTCCGAAGGTCTCGAAAAACAGCTCGCACATGCGATTCACGGGCAAACCGACCACGTTGAAATAGTCGCCGCGGATCTCGCGGATCCAAACCGAGGCCAGCCCCTGAATGGCGTAGGCTCCCGCCTTGCCGAAGGGCTCGCCGGACCGCAGATAAAGCTCGATATCCTCCTCAGTCATGGGAGCGAAGGTCACCTCGGTCACGGCGTGGGAGACGGCCTCCCGCTCGTTGAACAAAAGATAGACGCCGCTCACCACCCGATGGGTTTTTCCCGAAAGCAGTCTGAGCATTCTGCGGGCGTCCTCGGCATCGCGGGGCTTGCCCAAAATTTCCCGATCGGTGGCCACGGTGGTGTCCGAGGCGATCAGCACCCGATCGGCAATGGAATGGCCCTGCCGCTCCAGCAGCTCCTTGGCGGCTCTGCCCTTTCTGGCCGCGATCTCCTCTGCCAGCGCGCAGGGATCGGTCAGCTCGCAGGATTCATCGGCATCCGAAACGAACACTTCAAAGGAGACCCCCAGATTGGAAAGGATCTCCTTCCTTCTGGGGGACGCCGATGCTAATATGCAATCTCTCACCGCTTATTTTTTGAGAGCAACGGCGCGCTTGGCGGCCGCGGCAATGGCGGTGGGGTTGATTCCGTATTTTTCCAGCAATGCGGGAACGGTGCCGGAATGACCGTAGCAATCGTTCATGCCAACGCGGAGCATGGGAACGGGGCACTCCTCGCAAAGCACCTCAAGTCGGA
>JAZRCQ010000244.1:0-6422 GCA_045659845.1 Eubacteriales bacterium | reverse complement strand
CAAGGCGCATATCGGAAATGACCTCAAGGTAGTTCACGGAATCCCAGCAGCGGTAGATCTTGCGCTGAACGGTGGGATCATACTTATCAGAGGAGGTGCTCCAGAGGTAATCGTCGGTGGAGAGCATCCAGGTGTCACCCTCCTGATAAACGAGACCGAGGGGCGTTTCATAGCAGGGAAGCTGAACGTCGCTGCTGTAGCCGTTGGGAATGATATAGAGATCGGTGGGAGTACCGGGGGCAGGCAGATAGCCTGTCGGGTTCTTCTCGAATTCGCTTACGGGAACGATGCTGTTCACCACAAGGCGATCGGGAACGTACAGATTCACGGTTTCATAGTACTTGCCGTTGTAGAGAACGTATCTGCCGGCGCTTTCGGTTCTGTTCCAATAAGGTCTCTTGAGAGCGTAAACGTTATAGCCCAGCTCGGCGGTGATCGTGGTATCCAGCTCAACGAGCTCGTTCAGGCTCATCTGCTTGCCGCCCTGCAGCCGGAAGGTGAAATCCTTGGAGGCGTCGGGATGCTTCACCACGAGGTTGCCGTTTTCATCATAGGAAACGGTGATGCCTGCGGGGAGCTTGGAGGAGATCTCGGAGGGGATCTCGAAGGTGACGTCCTCGGTGAAGCGCAGATCCAGCGTGTAGGCAGGGCCGTTCATGGTTTGCACGTTGCCCTGATCGTCGGTCATCTGTGCATCGATGCCGATATCAACGCTCAGAGCCACGAGATCGTTCTGCGCGTCCATCTTCACGATGATATTGCAGCGAACGATATAGACCTGCAGGAACTGCTTTGCCATAGCCGCCAGCTGGATCACGGGAATGCTATCGCCGTTGATCCGCACGGTGTAGGTGGTGAAGTTGAGCTGCTTGAGCATTGCGCTGAGCTGATCGAGGAACTGATCCATGCTCATTTCGCCCTCGGAGATCTCAAGCATCAGCTCGTTGAGGGTGAGATCGTGGTACTGCACCAGAATCGCCTCGATATCGAAGGGCTGGCCGGCCTGCATCTCAACGGTGGCGTTGATCATGGCGTAGAGCTCCTCGATGGTGCAAAGCTCGGTGGATTCCAGGAAGGTGATCAGCTTTTCAAGGGCTGCCTTCACGGTGAGCGTGCCGGGGAAGGCCTCGCGGAATTTTGCCTCGGCGGCTGCCCAATCGGTGACCTCGGGGAATGCCTCGGTCAGTGCCTCACCGAAGAATTCAAAGAACAGATCGGTGAAGGGCGTTTCCGCATTTTCCTCAAACCATGCGATCAGCTGCTCAGCCGCATCCAGCAGAGGCTCGATCGTGATGGTGTAGGTGTAGATACCGTTGCTTTCGGTCTTGGTGCCAACGGTCTCCAGAAGAGCGATAAGATCCGCCTCGTTGGGAAGCTCCACGGCGTCGCCCATGATCAGATTGGTTTCAAAGCCAAGCTTATAGGCGGCGTAAACGTAGAGAGTTTCCAGCGTGTCGAGCAGCTGATAGATCTCGTCGGCGGTGAATTCACAGCCGGACTCTGCGAGAATGGCATTGATCATCGGGCCATAGAGCGAGATCATCTGCTCGGAAACGGCGTCGGCCATGAGGAAGAGCTCCTCAGCCATGGGATTGATCTGATCAAAGATCTGCTCGGCGTAGTCCATCACGGCATCCACGTCGGTCATGCCGGAGAGGCCGGAATTGTTGAAGTCGGAGGCAGCGCCTTCGAGATCGTCGCCGGGCTCAACGACCACATACTTGCCGTCGTTGTAGAGAATGTGAACGGTGCCGAGATCATCGGTGCCGTCCTCAAGCATCTTTGCCTTTAGGTAGGCCTGATACTTGCCGTCGGTCTCCTTCACGGTCACGGTGCCGGAGAGGAGGTTGCCCTGAAGCCATGCGGAGAAATCGGCCTCGCCGGAGCCGAAGCCCAGCGTTTTGAAGATGAGAGTTTCCAGCATCTCCTGCACGGAATCGAATTCCAGCGTGTCGATATTGCCGGTGGCGGCCAGCTTGGTCTCCTCCATGATTCCGCAGCCGAGGCAGAAGCGACGGCGCAGGCCGGCGGTCAGCTCGGTGGGCTCGATCACGATCGTCCAATCGCTCCATCTGTGACCGAGGGCGGGCGTGATCACGTTGTGGCAGGTGGTGCAAACCGATGCCTTGTCGCAGGTGGCAACGCCGTTGGGCGTGTGGCCGAGTGCGCGAACGTACTGCACGTAGAGCACGTCATGGCACTTTTCGCAGGCGCGGGTGACGTAGTCGCCGCTGTAGCAGGTGGGGGTTGCGGGAATGAGATCGCCGTAGCTGTGGTTCTTCTTATCCACGATGTCATCCAGCGTGGTGGTGCCGCAGCAGGAGCATTCGTAAACGGTGTAGCCGAAGGCGGAGCAGGATGCTTCCACGGTGACGTCGGTCTTCACATAATCGTGATTGCCGCGTCTGCAGCGCATTGCCTGCGTTTCCTGATATGCAACGGCATAGAAGGAGAAGTGAGCCACGGAGAACACCACTTCCTTGGTTTCAGCGTTGTAAACTGCCTTCACCTCTTCCACGGTGCCGTCGTCCTTTACGTACCAGATCACGATACCTTCGGGATCCTCGCCCTCCTTGAGCTCGTAGGGCATGGTCACGGTGACCTCGGCATCAAAGCTGGAAAGCTTGGTGCTGTTCACGGTCACGCCGAAGTCGTAGATATCCACGTTCTCCAGACGCGCCTTCTGTTCCTCGGTGAGATTGGGGGCGGTTTCGAGCAGTGCGTTCTTATCCTGCTCAGTGACCACGTCGGCATTGATCTCAACGTTTGCGGCGGTGTCGCCGGTCAGCTGAGAAACCACTTCCTTGGGGAACTGGATGTTGGCCTTTTCCATGTTCACCTCAAAGGCGGTGTCGGTGGGGATGTCCTCTGCCTTCACCTCGGCCTTCACGACCTTGGAGGCATCAAACTTGGAAACGAGGTGTTGGCACACCGTGCATTCCTCACGCGTCCAGCCGTCGCCCTGATCGGCGAGCTGCTCGTAGTCGTGGATGCCGGTGGCGGCCAGCACTTCGGTCTTGGTGGCGTCGCAATAGCGGCACCGATAATCCACAGAGCCCTCATGCACGCAGTCGGGGGCCTTTCTGTTGATCTCATGGAATTCGTGCGTGACGGTTACGGGGGTGGTCAGCTCCTCGGTGGCACCGCATCCGCAGGTGCGGATCTTCAGACCGGTGCTGATGCAGGTGGCGGGAATGCTGATCTGCCACTCGCCGAACTGATGTCCCTCGGGCTGATCCTCGGCTTTTTCACTGTACACCTTGTATTCGCCACCGCAGTCACGGCAAACGAAAATGGTGTAGGCGGCCTCGGTGCAGGTCTTGGCAATGAACTTGCCTGCGTCGGTGGGAACGTGAGCGAGGTTTTCGCTCTTGGTGCAGGTGGAGCAGGTGAGGGTGTGCGTACCGTCAAGGGCGTCGTGGAACACGTCGCTGTGAGCCACGGTGCCGATGCTCTCGGATTTGGTCTCCGTGCAGTTTGCGCAGGAGAAGGTTTTCACGCCCTGCTCGATGCAGGTGGGCTCCTTGGTTACGGTGCCGTTATTCCAGGAGTGCGTTTTGGCAGGGATCGCGGTGCCGGAGGCGATCAGCTCGCCGCAATTCTTGCAAACGGTGTTGCCCGTGAAGCCCTCGGTGGTGCATCCGGGCTCCTTGGCTCCCGAGATCACCGTTTCCGTGTGAGAGCAAACGGGGGGCTTGGGGGGATCGATGGGAGCCGTAGTTCCCTCCGTGGGAGGTTCAACGGGCCGGGTCTGCTCCTCGGTGGGAGGAGTGGTAGGATTGGTTTGCTCCTCAGTTGGAGCGGAGGGCTTGGTTTGCTCCTCGGTTGGAGCGGAGGGCTTGGTCTGCTCCTCGGTGGGAGCTTTTGTGGGGCCCTCTGTGGGGACTTCTGTGTGCTGATGCTCTTGCTCGGTGGTCTGAGCGGGGGTGGCAACCAGATTGCAGCTGCCCATCAGCATACAGGCGGCCAGCAAAAATGCCAGAACCGCAGTGAGTGTTCTCCGATTCATGATGATTCTCCTTTTCTTAGAATTTTATCAGAGTGAAGCAATTATAGCACTTTTTCAAGTTGATTGCAATACCTTTTTGGAAATTTATATCAAAAATAATATGATACTTTCCGGGCAAAAGGTCTTTCCCGAGGGCTGAGCGTGGGCTTTTGCCGCCAATGTGTCAGATTGTACAATTTTTGGCCTCGGAAACCGTCGATTTTTTTGGATGGGAAGTTCGGAAAGCCCTTGACAATCGGAGCCTTTTGTGCTATACTATGTATGCAATTTTTAAGACGGTACAGAGATGCCGGCAAGATTGAACCGAATAAACCGCGATTCTGCGCCCGAGGAGGGCGGAGAGGTTGCTTTTTACGCGATTTTTTGTGAGTTGGATCCTGCCGTGCGCAGGATTTTTTTATTGCAAAGGAACAAGCTATGACACCGAAAATGCAAGTGATGGATGAAACCACCGTTCGCCGTGCCGTGGCAAGGATCACTCACGAGGTGCTGGAGCGCAATCGGGGAGTGCAGGATCTTTGCGTGCTGGGGATCCGCCGCCGAGGCGTTCCGCTGGCAAGGATGCTTTGTGAGAATATCAGGCGCTTTGAGGGAGCGGACGTTCCCATGGGCGTTTTGGATATCACTGCGCGGAGAGACGACTGGAGTGCTGAAAAAAAGAGCCTCCATGCAGCCCCCTCCGAGATCCCGTTTGACCTGAACGGCAAGCACGTGATCATCGTGGACGACGTGATGTACACGGGCAGGACCGCACGGGCGGCGATGGAGACCGTGTTTGGCTACGGCCGACCGCAATCCCTGCAGCTGGTGGTCCTTGTGGACCGTGGGCATCGGGAATTGCCCATCCGCCCCGACTACGTGGGCAAGAATCTGCCAACCGCAAGAAGCGAGACCGTGGCCGTTCGATTGGCTGAGATCGACGGAGAAACGGCTGTTTATATCGGCGACCTTTTCTAAAGGTCGGAAAGGAGAAGAAGGATGAATCTGCATCAGGTAAAAACCGTCATGATGGAAGAAAAAGCCGCAGAAATGGCTTTGGATTGTCCCACCCGACAGGGCTTTTTGTCTGCTCCTTCCAACAAGAAATATATGATTTTTCCCGGCTTTTGCGATGTGCACGTGCATCTTCGTGAGCCGGGCTTTTCTTATAAAGAGACGGTGCAAACCGGCACTGCATCGGCGGCGAGAGGCGGCTACACGGCTGTTTGCCCCATGCCGAATCTCAATCCCGTTCCCGACGGAGCGGAGAATCTGGAGCGCCAGCTGAGGCTGATCCGCGCAGGCGCCCGCATCGACGTTTATCCCTATGGCTCCATCACCAAGGGGCAGGCAGGGCGTGAGCTTTCCGACATGGAGGACATGGCGCCGCTGGTTTGCGGCTTCTCGGACGACGGCAGAGGCGTGCAGGATCGGGAAATGATGCGGCAGGCCATGCTCCGCGCCAAGGCGCTGGGCAAGATGATCGTGGCGCACTGCGAGGTGAACGAGCTTTTGCGCGGCGGATATATCCATGACGGCGTGTATGCCCGAAGGATGGGACATCGGGGCATCTGCAGCGCCAGCGAATATGAGCAGATCGCGCGCGATCTGGAGCTGGTGCGGGAAACGGGATGCGCCTATCACGTTTGCCATATTTCGGCCAAGGAGAGCGTGGAGCTGATCCGCAGGGCCAAGGCTGAGGGCTTGAACGTCACCTGCGAAACCGGCCCCCATTATCTGGTTCTCTGCGACGAGGATCTGCAGGAGGAGGGGCGCGTCAAAATGAATCCCCCCTTGCGAGGCCGCGAGGATCGGGAGGCTCTGCTGGAGGGAATTCTGGACGGCACGATCGATATGATCGCCACCGACCATGCGCCGCACTCCGCCGAGGAAAAGGCGAAAGGGCTGGAAAAGAGCGCCTTCGGCATCGTTGGGCTGGAAACGGCATTTCCCTTGCTCTACACCGAGCTGGTGGAAAAGGAGATCCTTTCTCTTGAGCGCCTGATCGAGCTTTTGGCCATTGCGCCGAGACGTCGGTTTGGATTGCCTCTGAGAGAGAACGACTTCACCGTGTTTGAGGTGAGTGAGGAATATCCGGTTGATCCGGAGGAGTTTCTTTCCATGGGACGTGCCACGCCGTTTGTCGGTTGGCGCGTGAAGGGAAGATGCGTTCTGACGGTGCGAAACGGAAGCATCGTCTACCAAAATCGTTGATCAAAAATATATATAAAACCTAATTGATTCGGGAGGGCAAAGCAATGCCAAAAAGAACAGATCTGAAAAAGATTATGATCATCGGCTCGGGGCCGATCGTGATCGGTCAGGCGGCAGAATTCGACTATGCGGGCGCACAAGCCTGCCGAGTTTTGCGTGATGAGGGCATAGATGTTGTTCTTGTAAACTCAAATCCCGCCACTATAATGACCGATAAAAA
>JAZRCQ010000243.1:0-6706 GCA_045659845.1 Eubacteriales bacterium | reverse complement strand
AGAACGACATGGCTACGATCCGACTTGGAATCGAAAAATTGAGACATGAGAGATCTCCCGTGATCGGAAAGGATTTGCAATGGAAGGGATCAATGTGATCGAAAAAACGAAGGATTGGATTGCTGTGGAAAAGCCGCCTCGACTGGTTTCCGAGGCTTGCGGCGACGGCAAGGGCTTGGGCGACCTGATAGCGGCGGAAAACGGCGGCTACGTTGGCGTGATCCATCGGCTGGATCGCGGCGTTGGCGGCGTGATCCTCTATGCGCTCACGCCCGAGGCCGCATCGGCTCTTTCCCGTGCCGCCCTTGAGCATCGCTTGGAGAAGCGGTATCTTGCCGTGGTGGAGGGACGCTGTGAGGCCGAGGGAGAGCTGAGGGATCTGCTGTTCTACGATCGCAGGCGCAATAAGACCTTCCCCGTGGATCGGAAACGGGCAGGCGTGAAGGAGGCGATTCTTCGCTACCGTTGCTTGGCCTCTTTGGAAACCGAGGCGGGCGTGCGCTCGCTGGTGGAGGTGGAGCCCGTCACGGGGCGCACCCATCAGACCCGCGTGCAGTTTGCCTCCCGCGGTCTGCCTGTTTGCGGCGACCGTCGCTATGGCGGCGGTGCCTTGGATCGGGAGGACGGCGGCATTGCGCTGGTCTGCCATTCCATTTCAGTGCCGCCCGTTTGCGGCGGCGAGGCGTGTGCGGTACGCTTTACTCCCGCGGGAGCGCCGTGGGATCTTTTCGCCCCTTCGCTGCTGGTCTGAGATCAGGATTTTTCCTTGATGCTCCGCCAATAGTCGGCGGCGGCCTGCTCGGTCTTGTTGGGGCCGGGCGTGTAGTAGGTGGCGTTCAGATCGGTGGGCAGATAGCGCTGCTTCACGTAGTGATTGGGAAAATCGTGAGGGTATTGATAGTTTTTGAAGAGAGGGCTTTGCAGATGCTCGGGGATCTGCTGGCCCTTTCCTTTTTTCACGTCCTCCATGGCGGCCTGAATGGCGGCCTCCACCGAATTGGATTTGGGGGCGGTGGCCAGAAGGAGGGCGGCATGGGTGAGGGTGATCTGCGCCTCGGGCATGCCCAGCTCTCTGGCCGACTCGCAGCAGGAGCGAACCACGGCGGTGGCCATGGGGTAGGCCAGTCCGATATCCTCGGAGGCGATCACCTGCAGGCGTCGGCAGACCGAGATCAGCTCGCCCATGGCCAGAAGCTTGGCCAGATAAAACACGGCCGCATCGGGATCCGAGCCGCGGATGGATTTCTGCAGGCAGGAGAGCAGATCGTAGTGCAGATCGTCGGAAAGACCTCCTGCGGTGATATGGAAGGACTCCACGTGGGAGCGGTCGATCTCTCTGTCGGCGGCGTGGTAGGCGTTTTCGAACAGCACCACGGCGTGGCGCACGTCGCCGCCTGCCAGCTGGCCCACGTAGGTGAGCAGATCGTCGGAGGCGGTCTTTTCCTGCTTGGTCTCCTCATTGAGATACTGCAGCGCGCGGCGCAGGACGGGAATGGCGGAGGCGGGCGAGACCGCCTTGAATTCAAACACCGAGCAACGGGAGAGGATCGCGTTGTAAACAAAGAAATAGGGATTGTCGGCGGTGGAGGCAATGAGGGTGATGCGACCGTCCTCGATGTACTCCAGCAGAGACTGCTGCTGCTTGCGATTGAAATACTGGATCTCGTCCAGATAGAGCAGGATCCCGCGAGAGCCGAAAAGATTGGAGGTTTCGCTGAGAATGCTTTTCACGTCGGCGATGGAGGCCGAGGTGGCATTGAGCTTGCGGAATTCCATGCCCGATTGCTTGGCAATGATGGAGGCCGCCGTGGTCTTTCCGGTGCCGGGGGGGCCGAAAAAGATCATATTGGTGATCCTGCCTCCCTCCAGCATCCTGCGGATCACGCCCTTCTCGCCGAAGAGATGCTCGTGCCCCACCACGTCGGTGAAGTCCTGCGGTCTGAGAAGATCCCCCAGCTGTGCGTGCTTCATGTTGTTCCTTTCCACGGCATTAGCCGATGAGATATTCCAGATTGCCCAGACGCGCACTCTGCGCCGTGGCGTATACGTAGTTCAAAAACAGCACCTCGTCCGCGCCGACCTCCTCGGCATATTGGGGAAGGGTCTTGCCCGTGGCATTGCGGAAGAAGCGGTAGTCCACCACGCACACCTTGGCATACTGATCCACAAAGAAGGGCGTGAGGGCATTGCCGTAGGACTCCTTCACAAGGATCAGCGTTTTTCCGTTGGTGGCGGCGGGATTGGGATTGGTGATCTCGATGAGGGGGTGGTCGCCGGCGATAAAGCAATTGTATTTAGAGCCTGCGGCCTGATAATAGTTGGGGTTTTTCTGAACGATGGGATAGGCATCCGTCCAGGCCTTGGAGTCGGCGAGGAAGGTCTTCATCTGATTGGTGGAATTCGGCACCCAGGCCTCCACCGTGTCGGGATCATTCGTCAGGTGCGAGGGATTGCCGGCACTGCGATAGAGACTGCCGAGGAAGCCCTCAAAGGTGATCCTTTGCCAGTTTTCCAGCGGCAGAGCTGCTTGCCCCGTGGCGCGGCAGTAGGCGGCGTAGGCATAGTAGGCACCTCTTGCCGTCCAATGATGGTCGGTGCGGAAATAAAGCTCCTCGCTCTTGTGGGCCAGCAGGTCGGGATAAAGCTCCACCGTGGTCACCCGATCGCTCATGTGACCGTACATATAGCGGATGGCCTCCTCCACGTTGGAGGCGCCGATCTGCTTCTGCTCCCGCTCGGAGAGATTCACCGAATAGGAAAGCGGCACGATCATGTTGTAGACCTTTTGATTGGGCAGCTTCTCTGCGGCAGAGGAGATGATGGAGGCATAGCGGGAGGAGGCTTCCTCGGAGAAGGAATAGATCTCAAAGATGCGGTTGCCCTTAACGTACACCTTGTCGAACTTTTCAATGGGTGTGTTGTCCTCAAGCTCGGTGTTGCCGTTTTCCTGTCCGATGCCGTTGTCGGGGCTGACGGAGGGGTTTTCCACGATCTGATTCTTGCGGATCCCGTAGAGCCCCTTGATGGATTGGTTGAGGGAGATGAAATCATCCCGCATGGGGAAGGTGTCGGAATACCATTTGTCGATCTGCGCGAAATATTCGCCGGAGAGCAGGGAATCCCACGTGAATGTTGGAAACTCGGTGAGGGCTCGCTTTTCCTCCTCGGAAACCGAGGGGCGCAGGAAAAAGAGCAGACCGATCACGAAAAAGAGAAACAGAACGGCCGAGAAAAGAAAGATCTTCGGGGCGCTTTGCTTCATTTGGCGAGGGATCTCGGGAGCGGACGGCTCCATGGGCTGACGGTTCATGCGGCCTCCTTAAAACTGGAAATAGAGAAAGGGATTGTAGGTGTTTCCGATGAGGGAAAGGAAGGAGAGGAAGAGCAGGACCGCGGGAGCAATGGTATCCACGGTGTTCCGCAGAGAGCTCCACGCGGGATTCACGCCGCTCAGCCGCTCCAGCTGACGGTCCAGCAGAGGGATCACGGGCAGGCAGGCCAGGATGCAAACGGCGAGGAAGAAAACGTTGTTCAGAAGCGAGAGCCCTGCCGTGAGATCCCAGAGGGGATTGCCGTTGAGGCAAAGGAGCGAGCCCAGCGCGGTGCCCAACAAGGAAAGATCCTCGAAATAGAAGAGGAGCCAGCCGAAATAAACGGCGAGCAGGACACCTGCGCGGCGCAGGATACGAAGGGGAAGCGGCGATGCCTCGGTCTTCGGCAAGCGCTTTTCCAGAACGAGCAGAACGAAATAGTAGAGTCCCCACAAAACGTAGTTCCAGGAGGAGCCGTGCCAAAGCCCCGTGAGGAGCCACACGCAGAGCAGATTCAGGATCTGGCGGTGGGGGCCCTTGCGGTTGCCGCCCAGCGGGATGTAAACGTAGTCGCGGAAGAAGGAGGAGAGGGAGATATGCCATCTGCGCCAGAAATCGGTGATGGAGGTGGCGGTGTAGGGATAGTTGAAGTTTTCCACGTAGTGCAGGCCGCACATCCTGCCCATGCCGATGGCCATATCCGAATAGGCGGAGAAGTCCAGATAGATCTGAAGCATATAGAAGAGACCGCCCAGCAGCACCGTGCCCGACGAGGCAGAGTCCAGACCGTTTGCGGCCAGCGCGGTGGCGGCAAAGGAGCCGCAGGGGTTGGCCAGCAGGGATTTCTTGGCAAGACCAATGGCGAAGCGGCTGATGCCCGAGGAGAAGTCCTCCAGCGTGAGCCGTCGGCAGGCGAGCTCGTCGGCAACGTCGCGGTAGCGAACGATGGGGCCTGCCACGCATTGGTGAAAGAGGGAGGCATAGAGCAGAAGAGTGAAATAATTCTTCTGCGCCTCGGTGTCGCCGCGATAAACGTCGGCCACGTAGGAGATCAGCTGGAAGGTGTAGAAGGAGATGCCGATGGGCAGGACGATCTCGGGAACGCGGAAGGTGAAGCGAAGCAGGGGACGAAGGGTATCGGCCAGAAAATTGGTGTACTTGAAGAACACGAAGATCAGCACGCAGGCCGCCACGGTCATGAAGAGGACCGCCTTTTTATAGAATCCTGCAATGGGAAGGGAGAGGAGCCGTCCGCCCAGCCAGCAGATGAAGGTGACGGCGAGGAGCAGAAGCAGCAGAACGGGGCCGCCCCAGGCATAGAAGAGAAGGGAGGCCACGAGAAGAACGGCGTTCTGCCCGCGCAGGCTTCGGCGGCTGAGGGTGATCGCCATTGTCAGAACGAAAAAGAAAAACACGAAAAACAAGCTGGAAAAAACCATGACGTCTCCCTTCTGAAGCGTTTTGATCCCTTGTCCGACCCGTTGGAGCGGGATCTACGTATATTTTATCATAATTGGAAGGGAATTGCAAGAGGGCGGGCGGGATCCTCTGAAATTTTTTTGTGCCTTGCAGAATGTCCAAAAAATATTGGAAGGATTGTCGGAATGATATGCAAAACGATTCTTGACAACGGTTGACAAATCGGGTATAATAGTGGTAGAATCCGAAAAACTGGCCTTTTGAGGATTTGCAAAGAAAAAGTTGAAGAGTAAAGGCGCGGGCGTTGGAAAAAATAGCGTCCTCCAGTGCCGCTTGAACGGGGAGTTGTCGAGCGGACGAAAAGCTGCAGAGCTTACGATTCGTGCCTTGCATCCCGCTTCATACGGCTATAACGAAGAGAGACGCCGAGGGCACCCTCTTGTTCTGCTATATGAGTGGAAAAGGAGGGGTATTTTTATGAAAAAACGCTCGAGAGCATCGATCTTTTCCAGCCTCAATGATCTCACGCGCGCGGCTATGCTGACGGCCCTGAGCGTGGTGGTCGGGATCTTTTGCAAAAATTTCCTTAATTTCGGAGTGCCGCCCGGATTATTTCGGGTGACGTTCGAAAATTTCCCCATTCTTTTGGTTGGTCTGCTCTATGGGCCGCTGGCGGGCGGACTTGCGGGCGTGGCCTCGGATCTGGTGAGCTATCTGCTCTCCTCCCAAGCCTATCCGCCCAATCTGATCGTCACCCTCGGCGCCTTCGCCGTTGGCTTCCTGAGCGGATGGATCTCCCGCTATGCGGTGCGCCGTCGCGGCGGCCGTCAGATCCTTGCCTCGGCGCTCGGAGCGCATCTGGTGGGCTCGCTGGTGATCAAATCCCTGGGGCTCTATGCTTACTACGGCGTGCTGGTGCTTTGGCGGATCCCCCTCTATCTCTTATTCATCGTTCCCCTGGAAACCCTATTGCTTTATTACTTGCTTCGGAACAGGACGGTTCAGCGCCTGACGGGGTATTCTTTTAAGGAGACCAAATGAACTACGAAGAAACACTTGCCTATATTCATCGCGTGAACAGCGCCTTCTGCAAGCCCGGTCTGGAACGGATCACAGAGCTTTGCCGTCGGCTGGGAGATCCGCAGAAGGAGCTGCGCTTCATTCACGTGGCGGGAACCAACGGAAAGGGCTCCTTCTGCGCAATGACCGAGTCCATCCTTCGCGCCGCCGGCTATCGCACGGGGCTCTACACCTCTCCCTATATCCGTTGCTTCAACGAGCGGATGCAGGTGTACGGTGAGGAGATCTCCAATGAGGAGCTGATCGAGCTGACCGAGCTTTTGCGCCCCATCGTGGAGGAGATGGAGGATAAGCCCACCGAATTTGAAATGATCACGGCGCTGGCCTTTGAATTCTTCCGCCGCCATTGCGTGGACGTGGTGGTGCTGGAGGTTGGTCTGGGCGGACGTCTGGATTCCACCAACGTGATCCGCAATCCGCTTCTTTCCGTGATCACGGGGATCGATTTCGATCATACCCAGCTGCTGGGGAACACGCTGCAGGCCATCGCTGCCGAAAAGGGCGGCGTGATCAAGGACGGTGCCCCCGTGCTGTACGGTGGCAAGGCCTCCTCGGCCTTGGGCACCATTTCCGCTCTGGCCGCTATGCGCGGCAGCCGACTCTACCACACGGATCGCTCGCTTCTGAAGGTGGATTCCTGGTCGATCGAGGGAACTTGCTTTGATTTCGGCGACCGCAAGGGGCTTCAGCTTCCCCTGCTGGGCACCTTCCAGCCGCTGAATGCGGCCACGGAAGTCGGAGGCCAAGCGGTCTTAGGAAGACAATGTCATAAACCAACTCCTTGGCTCACAGAACGACATGGCTACGATCCGACTTAACTTGCTTTGATTTCGGCGACCGCAAGGGGCTTCAGCTTCCCCTGCTGGGCACCTTCCAGCCGCTGAATGCGGCCACGG
>JAZRCQ010000242.1:0-2345 GCA_045659845.1 Eubacteriales bacterium | reverse complement strand
TAGGCTCCACGAAGAGCTGATGACGTTCCTTGTCGGCAAAGCGGACCAGCTTGTCCTCTATGGAGGGACAATAGCGAGGGCCGGTGCCGTGGATCTTGCCCGAATACATGGCGCTTCGGGTGATATTTTCGCGGATGATGCGGTGGGTTTCGGAATTGGTGTAGACGATATGGCAGGGGATCTGCTCTAAATTTTCCAGTATTTCCCAGTTTGTGCGAGAGCTGTAGGGAAGGATGGGGGTTTCGCCCGGCTGAAGCTCCAGCCGACTGAAATCGATGCTTCCTCTGCGAACACGGGCGGGTGTGCCTGTTTTAAACCGAAGGAGACGGATGCCAAGCTCCCGCAAGGATGCGGAAAGACCTTTGGCGGGGAGCATGCTGTCGGGGCCTGCATCGTAGCTGACATTACCGACAAATATTGCGCTCTCCAAAAACGTTCCCGTTGCGATTACGGCACAATCGCAACGCCATACCTCGCCCAGCCGCGTGGTGACGGAGGTGACACGGCGCTTGCCGCTTGGCTCGGATCCCGTCTCAACAGAAACGATCTCGGCCTGCACGAGACGGAGATGCTCGGTGGTTTCCAGCACGTGCTTCATGATGGTTTGATAGCGTCTGCGGTCGGCCTGCACGCGCTTGCTTTGCACCGCCGCGCCCTTGCCGCTGTTCAGCGTTCGGGACTGCAGGGTGGCTAAATCGGCCACACGTCCCATTTCTCCGCCCAGCGCATCGATCTCATAGACCAGATGTCCCTTGGCGGTTCCTCCGATGGATGGATTGCAGGGCAGATTGGCCACGGCGTCCAGCGACATGGTGAAAAGAACGGTGTCGATCCCCATCCGCGCCGAGGCGAGAGCTGCCTCGATGCCTGCATGGCCTGCGCCGATCACGGCAACGGAGGTGGAGGCGATGCCGACCGGACTTTGCGTTTGTGTCATGTTTAACTCCTTTTGAGTAGACAAAAATTGCTATTTGAGAGGAAACTGCTTTCCGGATCACTCCACCTTGGAGAGATAGGCCTCCTGCTCGGGGGTGAGACGGTCGATGGTGATGCCCATGGCGGCGAGCTTGATCTCGGCCACGGCGCGATCGGTCTCTGCGGGAACGGCATACACCTTCTTTTCCAGCGAACCGGCGTGGGAGGCGAGATACTCCAGACTCTTGGCTTGAATGCCGAAGGACATATCCATGATCTCGGCGGGATGACCGTTGCCTGCGGCGAGGTTGACCAGTCGGCCGTCGGCAAGGAGATTCAGCACGCGGCCGTCGGCCATGCGATAGCCGCGGATATTGGGCTTGCGCTCCCAGATCTCGGTGCTGAGGGCTGCCAGCTCCTGCTTATTGATCTCCACGTCGAAGTGGCCGCTGTTGGCCAGCAGAGCGCCGTCCTTCATCACCTCGAAGTGGCGGCGGCAGATCACGTCGGCGCAGCCCGTGAGGGTGACGAAGAGATCGCCGATCCGCGCGGCCTCGTCCATGGGAAGCACGGTAAAACCGTCCATCACGGCCTCCATGGCCTTGATGGGATCGATCTCGGTGACCACCACCACGGCTCCCATGCCCTTGGCGCGCATGGCAAAGCCCTTGCCGCACCAGCCGTAGCCGCCCACCACCACGGTCTTGCCCGCGATCATGAGATTGGTGGAGTTCATAATGCCGTCCAGCGTGGATTGTCCCGTGCCGTAGCGATTATCGAAGAGGTGCTTGCAGTCGGCATCGTTGACGTCCACCATGGTGTAGTCCAGAAGCCCTGCGCTCTGACGGGAAAGGAGGCGGTGGATGCCCGTGGTGGTCTCCTCACAGCCGCCGATGAGATTCCGACCCAGCTCACGGTGCGCGCCGTGGAGCAGGGAGATGAAATCGCCGCCATCATCGATGATGAGATCGGGACAGCAGGAAAGCGTGGCCACCAGATCGTTTTCGTATTCCTCTGCGGTGGCACCGTGCACGGCGTTCACCGTGAAGCCGTCGGCGGCGAGGGCGGCGGCAACGTCGTCCTGCGTGGAGAGGGGATTGCACCCCGTGACGAACACCTCGGCGCCGCCTGCTCTGAGGACGTGAGCGAGGTAGGCGGTTTTGGCCTCCAGATGGATGGACATGGAGATCTTCTTTCCCTTGAAGGGCTGAGTTTTTTCAAACTCGCGCCGCACGGTGTTGAGGATGGGCATATAGGAGCGCACCCACTCGATCTTGTCTCTTCCGGAGGGGGCGAGGGAGATATCCTTGATTCTGTTCATGGCTGATTCCTTTCTTTTTTGTCCGCGGCAAGGGCGGTTCGGTTTTGTTTTCTGTATTCGGAGGGGGAAAGCTTCATTTGCTTCATGAAGGCGCGGTTGAAGGTGCGCA
>JAZRCQ010000241.1:0-1788 GCA_045659845.1 Eubacteriales bacterium | reverse complement strand
GGTGCGATCCAGATGCTCCACGGTGGCGCCCATGTGTCGCAGGATCTCCAGCGTAAGAGCGATATCGTTCACGGGGGGAACGTTTTCCAGCGTGCATTCCGCCCCCACCAGAAGCGTTGCGAAAAGAATGGGTAGGGCGGCGTTTTTCATGCCGTTCACGTGCACCTCGCCGCTCAGCGGCTTTCCGCCTTGTATGATGATCTTATTAGCCATGCGATAACCGAGCGGAGCTTTCTCCGATCTCCTTTCCTTGCCTGATGATGCTTATCCGAAGGCCGCAGGATGCGGCACCGTGTGCTTTTTCATAGCGGTGAATACCGCCACTCTCATTGTACCATATCTTCCCAAAAAAGACAAGGACTTTTTCATTTTTTTTCAAAATAAATCGCGCATCCGCCGTTGATATCAGGATATGCGGGCGGATGCGCTTTTGTGCCTCAGGAAAAGCGGGGGCGATAGTAGGCCACGGTGAGATCCACCACCATGCCGTAGGAGCGGGTGCCTGCCGCGGCGCCTTGCGATTGCAGATAAGCGTTGTTGGTGGCCTCGCTGATGTCGGCGGCCACGTTGTCGCGGTATTCGTCGAAGAAGCGACTGTAGGCCATCTCCTCCCGAACCACCTCCTCGGGCAAGGTAGAATAAGCGGAGGAATAAAGCTCGCGGCTGGCGGAATGAAGCGCGGAGGCCACGTATTCATAAACGTTCAGCAGGGCGCTGTAGCGGATATAGGGATCCTCCGATTCCATGCAAACCAGAAAGGCGATCATATTTGCCTCATCCTCTCTTGCCACGCCTCTCTGATGGGCCAGCTCGTGAGCGGCGGTGTAGGGAAGGGTGTAATCGGGAAAATTCACGTTGAGGTTGGCCTCTCCCGTGAAAAAGGAATAAACGCCGGTGATGTGTGTGTAGGACATGGGGTGACTGAGCATCACGGGCTTGACGCGGCTGTGAAACCGATCGGGAAACGCATGGTCCTCGGAATAGGTATCGTAGGCGGCCATGAGCTTTCGATTCATCTCCGAATAGGAATAGGGCATCACGGAGGAGGATTCCTCTCCGGGAAAGATCAATTCGTCGGTCACCTGCTGCAGCTCCTCGGAGAGGAGCAGAGCGGTTTGATATAGCTCGTCGGCGCTCACCTGTGCGCGATCCAGTCCCAGCTTGCGATCCAGCGTATAGCCGTAGTAGCCGGGGGCGAAGTTCCAAACGAAGAGGATCAGCACGGCGCAGAGCACGGCGGCCAGCTTCCCGAGGTACACGCCAACGTTATGCCACGTGTCGCAATAGGAGCGCTTGGCCGCAAGGATCAGAAAAACGGCCAGCGCAGGCAGAAGGAGCAGGAGACATTCAGCCAGCGAAAAGGGGATCCAAACCGTGAGATAGGCCATCAGCCGGCGTCCGATGGGGCTGATGTGATTGTTGAACCAATCGGCAAAGGGAGCGCTCTTGGTGAAGATGAAATAGAGCAAAACGCTCAGGGCAGCCCAAGCGTAGAGAATTTTGCAAAGCAGAGGAAGATGCTTCTGAGTGCTTTGAGGCTGAGGAGAGGGAGAATTGGTCATAGAACGGTCTCGCTTTCGGAAAATGAGGATGGAAACGCCGTTTCCAGAAGGATGCGAAGATCCTCGGGAAGGGGAGCTCGCAAGGTCATATCGTTGCTCGTGGCAGGGTGAGGGAAGGTCAATTCATAAGCATGGAGCGCTTGGCGCGGCATGAGAGGGTGAGGCTCTCCGTAAAGATCGTCGCCAACGATGGGATGGCCCAGCGAGGCAAAATGCACGCGGAGCT
>JAZRCQ010000240.1:0-8304 GCA_045659845.1 Eubacteriales bacterium | reverse complement strand
GAACGACATGGCTACGATCCGACTTTGAACTGTTATCTTAAAAAGCTGAATAAGATTGAATTTGTCATAACTTACGCGTGCACGGGGCGGTGCAAGCATTGCTCCGAGGGGGAGCATCCTGCTTGCGGGGAGCGGATCGATCCGCAGATCGCCGCCGATGCGGTGCGAAGGATCGCGGCGGGGTACGATATCAAAACCGTGATGACCTTCGGCGGAGAGCCGCTACTGCACACGGACGCAGTCTATGCGATTATGACCGCCGCCAAGGAATTGAAGATCCCCAAACGCCAAGTCATCACCAACGGCTATTTTTCAAGGAGTGTCGACACGATCCGCGAGGTTGCGGAGCGGCTTGCCGCGTGCGGCGTGAACGATCTCTGCTTGTCGGTGGATGCCTTTCATCAAGAAACCATACCGCTTGACGAGGTAAGACTGTTTGCCATCGAGGCTAAGAAATGCGGCATCCCGATCCGCCTTCAGCCCGCGTGGCTGGTGAGCAAAAGTGACGACAACCCCTACAATCGCACCACGCGTGCCCTATTGAACGAGCTTGCCGAGCTTTCGATCCCCGTGGGGGATGGCAACGTGATCTTCCCCGAGGGCAACGCGCTGAAATATCTCGCGGAGTATTTTGCGGATGAGCTGCCCGAAAATCCCTACGCGGAAGATCCGCGCGACGTGCGCTGCATATCCTTCGAGCCAAACGGCAACGTTCGCGGCGGAAACGTGTATGAGCGCGATATTATGGAGATTATCAGAGGTTACGCTCCATAAAGGAGAAAAATATGACCAACCAAGAAATTTTGAAGATCGCTATGGCGCAATCTGCCGTCGATCTTTCGGCGGATGCAAGCGATTTTGAAAAGAGCGAGAACGTGATCGTCACGTCGCAGGAGAGTGACGGCGCGCGGCGGTATCTGAAGCTGCCGTTTTCCTGCCAGCTGGTGTCGTATGGTAACAACGCGGTGGCATCGGTGTCGCCCGAGTTCCGCGAGATCGCTGAAAATTATATAAACAAATATCCCGTGGAGCAATTGTTTGAAACGCCGCATCTGCACGCTTTGAATGATGCGCTGATGCAAAAAGGTCAGAAGATCTGCTTTATGGCGGAGTATTTTTTGCCGGATGTGAACGTGCTTCGTCCGCTTGCTTGCTCCTATGAGCTTCGCATCCTGGAGCAAAAGGACGTTGCAAACCTCTATATGCCCGAATGGAGCAATGCTCTTTGTAAGGACAGAAAGCATCTGGACGTGCTTGGCGTTGGCGCATATGACGATGGGCGCTTGGTTGGACTTGCGGGGTGCTCTGCGGATTGCGACACCATGTGGCAGATCGGCCTCGACGTGCTTAGCGAATATCGCAGGCAGGGGATCGCCTCGGCACTCACAAGCCGTCTTGCCATCGAGATTCTGAATCGAGGGAAGGTGCCCTTTTACTGTGCCGCATGGTGCAACGTGAAGTCCGTTCGCAATGCCATCAAAAGCGGATTCCGTCCTGCGTGGGTGGAAATGACGGCAAAGCCCTGCGAGACGGTGGATGGGATGAACGAAAAATAAATATCGTTGGAGTAAGAACATGAAAACTACAGATGCAGGGTATATCAATAAAAACAATCAGAAAAATCTCGGGTACAGAGGCGTGTCCGAAACGCATATCAGCGCAAAAAGCTATGAAATGGAATGTCTTGACTGCGGTCATAAATATCTTGCGAACGGGTGCGATGTATGGCTCAGAAAATGTCCTGCTTGCGGAGTGACAAAACCAAGAAAAACGACTGCTTTCAAACAAGCCCAAAGATGCACCCGTGTCATCTCTGACAAGTTAAGATATCAGGTGCTGAAAAGAGATCATTTCAAGTGTTGCACTTGCGGAGCGTCACCTGCAAAAGATCCTGCGGTCGAGCTGCATATTGATCATATTGTCCCTTGGTCAAAGGGCGGGGAAGCAAAGCTTGAAAATTTGCAGACATTGTGTTCAAGATGTAATATCGGGAAAAGTGATTCGGAGTGATTGACAAGCCATGGTTTTAGAAACAAAGCGCCTCATTCTGCGCCCGTGGTGCGAGGATGATGCAGAAGAATTATTTCAATACGCCTGCGATCCTGCAGTAGGCCCATCGGCCGGATGGCCCCCTCACGCGAGCGTGGAGAATAGCCGCGAGATCATTCGCACGGTGCTATCCGCGCCCGAGACCTACGCCGTTTGCTTGAAGGAGGATGGAAAGCCCATCGGCAGCATCGGCTTTCACCGCAACGACCTTGCCGAGCGGGAGGATGAATACGAGCTTGGCTACTGGATCGGCAAGCCCTTTTGGGGACGCGGACTCATTCCCCAGGCCTCGCGCGAGATGCTGCGCCATGCCTTCGAGGATCTCGGCATGAACCGCATCTGGTGCGGCTATTACGACGGCAATGAGAAATCCCGCCGTGTGCAGGAAAAGCTTGGATTCGTTTATCAGCGCAAGACCGAGGGCATCGAAGTGTCGCTGCTCGGCGAGATCCGCACGGGGCACTCGAATCTTATGACCAAGGAGCGTTGGCAAAGGGTTGGATTGTTCCGCCAACAGAAAAAACTGCTCGACACATTTCTCCAAAACGGTGCGATCTCTCAGGCGCAGTACAATAAGAGCTTCGGGGATCTGCGTGATCTGATGGAGATGCACGGCATCGAATAAATCTGATCTCCGAGGGAGTTTCCTGTTTGTGTGGAAGCACGAAGCGGACACGGAGAGGATGCCGATCCTTCTGTCGAATCCGTATCTCGCAAGGTGAACACCAAAAACCGGGTGCAACGATGGGTTGCATCCGGTTTTTCATGTTTGAAATGGAGGGGATCAAGACATCCTTCCGTATCCGCCCGTGATGGGATCTTTGAATAGTGGGAGCATGGGGGGGCGGAAGGTGAAAAGAATGAAGAGAACGGCGAGAGCGCCAAGGAGCGTTATGGCAAGCCTTGGGTGCTTGCAGGCGCCGTTTTCCTGCTTGAATTGCTTCGTTTCCCAAAGAAAGGTGACGGCGGCCGAGAGAAAGAAGATGGCAATATTGATCCAATCGGGGGAGCGGCCGATAGCGCCGTTATAGGTGTAGAACAGCGCAGGGATCAGCGCAAGACCGAAAAGCGTTCCCTTGAGCTTGATGCACCAAAAGTCCCGACGCTCCCGGAAGAAAGCGCTCTCGAAGAAGGCGTAGAGGAGCAACGGCCAGAAGAGCAGCTTCATATGCTCCCACGTGGATTCGTTCACGCCGGAAAAGGGAGCAGCCGCAGCCGCTTCTCCCGTCCAATCATATAAAAAGTGTAAAAGTGTGCCGCTCAGTGCGGTCACGGCAAATCCAAAGAGCTGCCATAGCCCGATCGATCGTTGTTTCATGCTTCACCTCGGATGCAATCGTTTTCGCTATTATATGCAGATGGGCAGCGATTATGCCGATTCCACAATGCTATCTGTTGGAAAATCGGTGAGGTTGGTTTGGCTTTCGTTTTTCGGCGCGTGAGAAGCGTTTTTCATGAAATTGTCATTTGAGATTGACAAAAGGCGAAAAATGCGATATAATAAGAAGTCGCCCGCGCAAGAATGTTGATGCGGATAAAACGATGAAAAGGAGAGCGAGGCCTGTCTGCCGTGCTGTGCGGACAACGGGCCACGATGCGATGTGATGCGGAAAATCATTGTGATCGGTTGCCCAGGCAGCGGAAAAACCACCTTTTCGGAGCGACTTCGCGATCGAAGCGGATTGCCGCTCTACCATCTGGATGCGATCTGGCACAGGCCCGATCGGTCGCACATTCCCAGAGACGAGTTCGACGCGCGTTTGGAGGAGATCCTTTCGCAAGAGGTTTGGATCATCGACGGCCATTATAGCCGAACCCTTGAGCGCAGGATCGCCGCCTGCGACACGGTGTTTTTCTTTGATCTGCCCGTGGAGGACTGCTTATCGGGCGTTATTGCCCGTTTGGGCAAGGCGCGCCCCGACCTTCCTTGGATCGATACGGCGCCGGATCCTCGCCTGCAGGCAGAGATCGAGGCGTTCCCAGCCAAACATCTTCCCGCGATTCGTGAGCTGCTGGCTCGCTATCGGGAGGGGAGAACGGTGGTCACCTTCCAAAGCAGGGAAGCGGCCGACCGATGGCTTTGCGAGGCTGCGACCGACCTTCGTGAGGGGCAGAACAAATGAAAACGGTGAACGTGACTGTGGTGCCCTACGATGCGGCATGGCGAACCGCCTATGAGGCCATTTTGCAGGAGCTGGAGGCTGCGGTGGGGAATCTGATCCTTGGCGCGGAGCACGTTGGAAGCACCTCCGTGGAGGGGCTTTCGGCCAAGCCCTGCATTGATATCGATCTGATCATCCGCGATGGAGCGATGCTGGAGCCTGTGGTGCGAGGCTTAGCCTCTATCGGATACGTTCATGAGGGCGATCTTGGAATTCGAGGGCGTGAGGCCTTTCGGTATGATGGCAAGACGCATCTGATGCGGCATCATTTATACGTTTGTCCGCAGGATTCCGAGGAGCTTCGCCGCCACGTTGTGTTTCGGGACTATTTGCGAAGTCATTCCGATGCGGCGCGGCGCTACGGTGAGGTGAAGGAGGAGGCCGCAAGGCTTTTTCCAAATGATATCGACGGCTATATTCGCCATAAGGCCTTTTGCATTGAGGAGCTGTATGCGGCGTGCGGCCTGAGGCAGAGCAGGGAGGAGCACGATGCGGTTCAAGGAGAGAGCTAAGGAATTAAAAACCGATATTCCTGCGGTGTTTCTGGCACTCAAGGATCGAAAAACACCGTGGTATGCCAAGGTGCTTGCCGCGCTGACGGTGGCCTATGCGCTGTCTCCGATCGACCTTATCCCCGACTTCATTCCCGTGCTGGGATATCTCGATGATCTGATCCTTCTGCCGCTTCTTGTGGCGCTCACGGTGAAATTCATTCCCGCGGCGGTGTTTGAGAGCTATCGGGAGCAGGCCAAGGGCTTATGGGAAGAGGGCAAGCCGAAAAAATGGTACTATGCCTTGCCGATCCTCTTTCTGTGGGCATTGCTTCTGTTTTTGATTATAAAAGCAATTATTTTGTGAAGGGTGAGGCTGCTATGAAAAGAGTTCTGGATTTTTTGAAAAAGGCAGAGGTGTATTATCTCGCCACCGTGGAGGGGGACCAGCCCCGCGTGCGCCCCTTTGGCACCATCCATGAATTTGAGGGGAGGCTCTATGTGCAAACGGGGAAGGTGAAGCCAACCAGCCGCCAGCTGGCGGCCAACAGTAAGGCCGAGCTCTGCGCCTTTTCCAACGGCGCATGGCTTCGCGTGGCTTGCGAGCTGATCGAGGACGATCGGGTGGAGGCAAGAAGATCCATGCTCGATGCTTATCCCGATATGCGCGCGATGTACGATGAAAACGACGGCAACACGCAGGTGTTCTATCTGAAAAATGCCGTGGCCACCTTCTGCGCCTTCGGAGCGGTACCGGAAACGGTGAAGCTCTGAGCCGCCAAAGGGATTCCCGAGCAATGATGAAATATTTCAACGAGAAGGAGACATTATGATGAAAACGATGAAGCGAGGCTTGGCACTGCTGCTGGTTTTGGTAACGTGTGCCGCGCTGTTCCCCATGGCATGGATTTCTGCAAGTGCCGCGGAGATCAAATACGTTTATGACGGACAGTATCTTTACAACTGGGGCACCAGAGGCGAGGAGGCCACCGTGCTGTCCCCCAATGCAGAAGTGTTCTACACGGGCAACCGCGCCTACGACGCGCTGATCGCCTATGCAGGCGGCACGGGCGTCTCGGATGCGCCGAGCAGCGCGCTCTACGATGCCCTGCAGGATCTGATGACGGAGGCGCACAGCCACACCACCAGCTATGATGCCACGAAAAACCTCTATCGCTACACCGATTGTCAGGGAAGCGGCGGAAAGATCTCGTCCTTCTATTCGGGCATGGAGATCGGCCCCTCTTGGGATGGTGGCTGGAACCGCGAGCACACCTGGCCAAACAGCAAGGGCTTGGGCGGTGCCGATGAAAACGACATTATGATGCTTCGTCCCACCTCCACCAGAGAAAACTCCTCCCGCGGCAACAAGGCCTACGGCGAGAGCGGAGGCTACTATCATCCCAACAGTGAATCCTCCAATCAGCTGGATCTTCGCGGCGACGTGGCTCGGATCTTTCTGTACGTCTACGTTCGTTGGGGCAATGTCAATGGCAACGGTAAGTACACTGCGTGGGGCTCCACGGGCGTGATGGAAAGCGTGGACGTTCTGCTGGCATGGATGGAGGCCGATCCCGTGGACACTTGGGAGCTGGGGCGCAACGATTCCGTTCAATCCATCACGGGAACGAGAAACGTGTTCGTGGACTATCCCGAGCTGGCCTTCCTGCTGTTTGGCGAGGAGATCCCCGAGGGAATGACCACGCCCTCCGGCGAGGCCGATTCCCGTTGCGGCCATGATAATTTCGGCGAGGGCGAGATCCATGCGCCCACCTGCACCGAAAGAGGCTACACGCTCTTCGTTTGCCGCACCGAGGGATGTGGCTATCGCTATCAGAGCAACGTGATCGCCGCCAAGGGACATTCCTATGCGGCAGGCGTTTGCACCGTTTGCGGAGCGGAAGAGCCCGCTCAGCCCGTGAAGCCAACGCCCGTGTCCGAGCTTGAGGCAGGGAAGGCTTATAAGCTGGGAATGTTCTCCTCGGAGAAAAATGCGGAGTATTATTTCAACGGAACCATGAGCGGCTACTACGGTGCCACCGACACCGATCCCTCCAAGGGTGTGGACGTTTATGCCGAGGAGACCTCCGGCGGCTTTTATCTCTATTTCAAGGATAGCAGCGGTGCGAAGCAGTATATCAATTTGGTTGTCAGCGGCACCTACTATAATTTCACCTTTGCCCCCAATGCCGCCTCCGTGTTCACGTGGGATGCGGAGAAGAAGGCCGCAAAGACCGTGGTCTCCGGTGAGGACTGCTATATCGGAACCTACGGCAGCTATGTCACGATGGGCGTTCTGAGAACCTCCAAGATGAAGGACACCGACTACGTAGCGCAGATGTACGCCTCCTCCGATGCGCCCGCAGGCGACTCCTGCCGGCATCAGTACGTTGCATCGGTCACCGCTCCCACCTGCGTGAAGATCGGCTTCACCACCTATGCCTGCAGCCTTTGCGGTCATAGCTGCGTTGGCGATCGGGTGGAGGCAAGCGGCCATCGCTTCCAGAGCGGCAAATGCTCGGTTTGCGGAGAGACTCAGTCGGCAGAAACAAAGGCAACGATCAGCTTTGCGGACAAGTCCAACCGAACCGAGTATAGCAGTGCGGTGCAGGTCTGGATTCAGAACGGCATCACCGTTACAAATAACAAGGCCGCCTCGCAGTCGGCCGTGGGCGACTATGCCAATCCCGGCCGCTTCTATAAGGGCTCGGATGTGGCCATTTCCTATCCGGGCATCACAAGGCTTGAGATCAATTGCGCGGGGCTGGATGCCAAATACGTGTCGGGCTGGACGAATGTGACGGGCGGCACGGCCACCAATCAAAACGGCATCGTCACCATCGTGCTTTCCGCTCCCGCAAACAGTGTGGTCTTCACCAATCTGTCGGCGCAGGCGCGCGCGTATGAGATCACCGTTTATGCCGAGGAACAGTCCTCCGCGCCCTGCGAGCATGAGCAAACGGCGGTGGAGGGCGCCAAGGAGGCCACCTGCACAGCCGCAGGTCACACGGGTAAGACACGTTGTCTCGCATGCAACGAGATCCTCAGCGATGGAAGCGAGATCGCCGCGAAGGGGCACGCCCTCGGCGATTGGACGGAAAGCAAGGCTCCCACCTGCCTCGCAGAGGGAACGATGCAGAGAACGTGCGGCCGTTGCAGCCATTCCGAAACCGAAACCGTTTCGGCCTTGGGCCATGAGGATGCCAATACCGACGGAAATTGCGACCGTTGCGGAGTGAAGCTGTCGTCGGGCCCCGATATCACCGTCGAGCCCGAAACGAACGTAACACCCGAAACGAACGTAACGCCCGAAACGAACGTAACGCCCGAAACAAACGTAACGCCCGAAACGAACCAAGCTCCCGGCACAAACGAGACTTCGGAAACGGCTGAGCCCTCCGATGGGACAGAAGAGCGCCCCACGATCGTGATCGGATGCGGCTCCTCTCTGACCACGGGCGGCACCGTTGCGGTTCTGGCGCTTGGCGCGGCCTTGATGCTTAGAAAAAAGAAAAGAGAGAATTGATCCGCAGGAAAGCGGCGCGTATCCGGCGCGGAGGCTTGGCTGAGGGATCATTGAAAAAAGGTATGTTTGCAAGGGC
>JAZRCQ010000239.1:0-2312 GCA_045659845.1 Eubacteriales bacterium | reverse complement strand
CGGTTTTGCGGGAGGGCGCCAAGGAGGAGCCGGACTGGGCGGGAGGCGTGCCGCAGTTTGCCGAGAAAAACGGCGATCCGCTGGCAAACGATCTCTTCTTCGGCGGCAATCTGTTTGGCGTGACCGAGCAGCTGGACCGCCTGCGGGAGATGGGCGTGACCGTGCTGTATCTTTCTCCGATCTTTGAGTCGGCCTCCAACCATCGCTACGACACCGCCGACTACGAAAGGATCGATGCCTATCTGGGCGGCATTGAGGCCTTCCGCGAGCTGGCAAGAGAGGCTCACGCCCGCGGCATGCGGATCGTGCTGGACGGCGTTTTCAACCACACGGGCGACAACAGCCGCTATTTCGACCGCTACGGCACCTACGGCGGCGTTGGAGCCTGCGGCAATGCCGATTCCCCCTATCGGGATTGGTTCACCTTCCGCGAGGACGGCGACTATGAAAGCTGGTGGGGCATTGAGATCCTGCCGCGCCTCAATCATGAAACGCCCGCCTGCCGCTCCTACTTCACGGGCCCCGACGGCATCGGCGCAAAATGGCTTGCCGAGGGAGCCGACGGCTGGCGGCTGGACGTGGCCGACGAGCTTTCCGACGCGTTTTTGGATGAATTCCGATCCACGGTGAAGGAGGCCTCGGGCGGCGAGGCGGTGATCATTGGCGAGGTGTGGGAAAACGCCGCCGACAAGGTGGCCTACGGCCGCCGCCGCCGGTATTTCCGCGGACGTCAGCTGGACAGCGTGATGAATTATCCCTTCCGAACCGCCGTTTTGGGGCTTTTGCAGAGGGGGGATACCGAGGGCTTTGTGCATACCCTCAACGAGCTTTATTCCTCCTATCCCCGCGAGGCAAGCGACAGTCTGATGAACCTGCTCGGCACTCACGATACGCCGCGCATCCTCACGGTGCTGGGCGATGAAACGGCAGGGGAGGGGCTCTCCAATGCCGAGCTTTCCCGAAAAAGGCTCTCCCCCCGCGCGCGGGCCGAGGCTCTGCGCAGGCTGAAGGTGGCCGCCATCCTGCAATTCACGTCCTTTGGCATCCCCTCGGTGTACTATGGCGACGAGGCGGGGCTGGAGGGCTACCACGATCCCTTCTGCCGGATGCCCTATCCTTGGGGCAGGGAGGATGCCGCGCTTCTGCGCCATTACCGCCGCTTGGGTGAGCTCCGCGCGAAGCATCCAGCTCTGCAGGGAGGCGACTTCCGCTTCCTTTCCCATGCCCCCGGCCGCTTCCTCTTTGAGCGGCGGCGCGGTGAGGATCGGGTGCTGGTGGCGCTGAATTTCGGAGTGACCGCTATGGAGCTTCCTGCGGAAAACGGCTGGCTGGATCCCCTTTCGGGCAAGCATTATCCGAAGGGCGCGCGGCTGGATGCGGGCGAGGTGGCGGTTTTGCTTCCCGAGCCTTGAAAATTTTTCCCGAATTGACGGAAATTTCACAAAAGGTATTGATAATTTTTCAAAATTATGGTATATTATATGTTGGTAACTTAAATTTCGGAAAGGAATGTAAAAAAATGACCTACAACAAGAAGTCTATCGAAGATATTTCGATCAATCCCGGCCAGAAGGTTTTCGTTCGTTGCGATTTCAACGTTCCCATGAAGGACGGCGTGATCACCTCCGACAAGAGAATCATCGGCGCGCTGCCCACCATCAAGTTCCTGATGGAAAAGGGCGCAAAGGTGATCCTCTCCTCTCACATGGGCAAGCCCCACGCCATCTTCACCCCCAACTTCAAGCTGGATAAGAAGGAGCAGAAGAAGGTTGACGAGCTGCCCGAGGCCGAGAGAGAGGCTGTGACCGCCGAGCTGAAGGCTAAGGCCCTCGCTACCGACGGCACCAAGTTCTCCCTCAAGCCCGTGGCCGATCGCCTCAACGAGGAGCTGGGCGGCAAGGTGGCCTTCGCCACCGATATCATCGGCGACGATGCCAAGGCAAAGATCGCCGCTATGGAGAACGGCACCTGCGTGCTGATCGAGAACGTTCGCTTCGACGCTCGCGAGACCAAGAACGATCCCGAATTTGCCAAGGCTCTGGCTGATCTGGCAGGAGAGGGCGGCCTGTTTGTGAACGATGCCTTCGGCACCGCTCACCGCGCACATGCCTCCACCGCAGGCGTGGCAGATTATCTCCCCGCCGTTTGCGGCTACCTGATCGAGAAGGAGATCGGTGTGATGGGTAAGGCTCTGGCTGATCCCGCCCGTCCCTTCGTTGCCATTCTCGGCGGCGCAAAGGTTTCCGATAAGATCGGCGTGATCAAGAACCTGCTGGATAAGTGCGACACTCTGATCATCGGCGGCGGCATGG
>JAZRCQ010000238.1:0-16845 GCA_045659845.1 Eubacteriales bacterium | reverse complement strand
CTGAAAAATGAAACGGCCAAAATGCTTTACCGTTCGGTGAAGGATCTTCCGATCATTGATTATCATTGCCATCTGGATCCCGGAATGATAGCCGAGGATTACCGTTTTCGCAATCTTGCCGATCTGCTTCTCGGCGGCGATCACTATAAATGGAGACAGATGCGAACCTTCGGGATCGAGGAAAAATACATTACGGGTGATGCACCTGATTTTGAGAAGTTCATGAAATTTGCGGAGGCCATGCCCTTTATGCTTGGCAATCCCATCTATCATTGGACGCATTTGGAGCTGAAGCGCTATTTCGGCGTGGACGAGCCGCTCACGCCTGAAAGCGCAGAGCGCATCTGGGAGCATTGCAACGAGCTGCTTGCCTCCGATGGCTACACGGCAAGGGGACTGATCCTTCGCTCCAACGTTGAGGTGGTTTGCACCACCGACGATCCCGCCGACGATCTTCGCCACCACAAGGCGATCCGCGCCTCCGGTTTTGCCACCAAGGTGTTGCCCACCTTCCGCCCGGACAAGGTGTTCAATATCGACCGCGATACCTTCGCCCCCTATTTGGAAGCAAACGGTTTGCACTCCTATGGCGAGATCCGCGCGTTCCTCAAGGATCGCATTGCGTATTTCCATGAAAACGGATGTCGCCTTTCGGATCATGGTATGGACTTCCTTTATTGTGCCTTCGGCGATGCTGCGGCGGTGTTTGAGAAGTATCAGAAAGGCGAGCAGCTCACCTCCAATGAGGTGGAGATCTATAAGACCGATCTGTTGCTGCTTTGTGCCGAGGAGTACGTGAAGCTTGGCTGGACGATGCAGCTGCATATGGGCGCATTGAGAAACAACAACGGCAGAATGTATCAGGCGCTGGGAGCCGACATCGGCTTTGATTCCATCAATGATTATGCCGTTGCCGAGCGAGTTTCCGGTCTGCTCAATGCGATGGATCGCAAGGACGCTCTGCCCAAAACCATTCTCTACAATTTGAACCCCAAGGATAACTACACGCTGGCCACCATGATCGGCAATTTCCAGTCTGCTCCTCATAGAGGCAAGCTCCAGTTTGGCTCCGGCTGGTGGTTCAACGATCAAAGAGACGGAATGGAGGCGCAGATGAGAGCGCTGGCCAATCTCAGCCTTCTTCCTTGCTTCGTTGGTATGCTTACCGACTCCAGAAGCTTTGTTTCCTATCCTCGCCACGAATATTTCCGCAGAATTCTTTGCAATCTGATCGGACAATGGGTGGAGGATGGCGAATATCCCCGCGATGAGGCGATGCTTTGTCGGATCGTGAAGGATATTTGCCACGAAAATGCAAGTGCTTACTTCGGCTTTTCCGCAGTATGAGAAAGGATAAAAAAATGATCAGACTCAGTGCTTTTTCCGATGAGGCGGGGGATTCTCTTAAAACACAGATCGAGGCGCTTCATCGCAATGGAATTTCTCTCACCGAAATGAGATCGGTGGATAAAAGAAACGTCAGCACCTTCACCTTGGCTGAGGCTCGCGAGATGCAAGCTATGCTCAAGGGAGAGGGGATCGGCCTTTCCGCGGTTGGCTCTCCTCTTGGAAAGACCAATATCACCACTGATTTTTCCGAGATCGAGACTATGCTTCGCCACCTTTGCGAGCTGGCCAACGTGTTTGAAACCGATCGGATCAGAATGTTCAGCTTCCATCAGGCGCAGAATGAGCGCTCCCGCGTGATCGAGAATCTGCAGCGCATGGTGGAGATCGCCGATTCCTACGGCGTGGGGCTTTACCACGAAAATGAAAAGGGGATCTACGGCGACACGGCCGAACGCGTGGAGGATCTGATGCGCTCGGTGGAGGGATTGCACTTCGTTTACGATCCTGCAAACTTTTTGCAGGTTGGTGAGCCCGCCGAGAACACGCTGGAGCGCTTCTGCGACCGTTGTGCTTATTTCCACGTGAAGGATGTGGTGCAGGAAACGGGCGAGCTTGTTCCCGCAGGAAACGGGGATGGCAATATTCCCAAGCTTTTGCAGCTTCTGAAGGGAAGAAACACCATTCTCACCGTGGAGCCCCATCTGAAGCTCTTCGGCGCATACAAGCAGATAGACGGAACCGAGATGAATATCCGCTATCATTTCGACACCAACGATCAGGCCTTTGACGCGGCCGTCGGCGCACTCCGTTCCTGCTTTACGCAGGTTGGATACCGTGAGGAAAACGGCGCGTTTTATTGTAATAAGTAATAATGAAAGGAAATATTGAATCATGAACAGCAAGAATATGTTCGACACCATTCGGGCCGTTCCCGTGGTTGTGATCAAGGAGGTGGAGGACACGATCCCCACTCTGCAGGCTCTTTGTGATGGCGGACTCCCCGTGGCTGAGATCACCTTCCGCACCGCTTGTGCCGCCGAAGCGATCCGCATCGGTGCTGAGAAGTTCCCCGAAATGCACATTGGCGCAGGAACCGTTGTGAATGCCGAGCAGGCAAAGAGAGCGATCGATGCGGGCGCATCCTTTATCGTTTCTCCCGGACTTTCTCCCGCCGTTGCAGAGATCTGCCGCGAGGCCGACGTTCCGTATCTCCCCGGTTGTGTCACACCCACCGAGATCATGCAGGCTCTCGAGCTGGGGATCACAACTGTGAAATTCTTCCCCGCAAACGTTTATGGCGGACTTTCCGCACTCAAGGCTCTTTCCGGGCCCTTCCCGCAGGTGAAGTTTCTTCCCACGGGCGGCATCGATCTGAGCAATATCAATGAGTATCTTGCCTTCGATAAGATCGTTGCCGTTGGCGGCAGCTTCATGATGAAGGGGAATATTAAGGAAAACTGTGAAAAACTGTTGGAGGTAATCGGTCAATGAAGGTTGTAACATTTGGTGAGCTGATGCTCCGTCTGGCTCCGAACGGCTATTATCGTTTTTTCCAGAATGATCAGATGCAGGCCACCTTTGGCGGCGGTGAGGCAAACGTTGCCGTTTCGCTGGCCAACTATGGCGCTGAAAGCGTTTACGTAACCAAGCTGCCCAAGCATGCCATCGGTCAGGCGGCTGTGGATTCTCTTCGTCATTTTGGCGTAGACACATCCAAGATCGTTCGCGGTGGTGATCGCGTGGGAATCTATTTCCTGGAGAAGGGTGCTTCTCAGAGAGGCTCGGTTTGCATTTACGACCGCGCACATTCCGCGATCGCAGAGGCAAAGCCTGCCGATTTTGATTGGGATCCCATTTTTGAAGGAGCCGATTGGTTCCATTTCACCGGCATCACGCCTGCTCTAGGCGGCGATATGGTGGAGATCTGCAAGCAGGCTTGCTCCGCCGCAAAGGCAAAGGGCGTGAAGATCTCTTGCGATCTGAATTACCGCGGCAAGCTCTGGACAAGAGCCGAGGCCAAGGAGGCTATGACCGAGCTGTGTAAGTATGTGGACGTTTGCATCGCCAACGAGGAGGATGCCAAGGATGTGTTCGGCATTGAAGCCGAGGACACCGATATCTACGGCGGCAAGCTCAACCATGAGGGATACAAGTCGGTTGCAAAGCAGCTGAAGGATAAATTCGGATTTGAGAAGGTTGCGATCACGCTCCGCACCTCTATTTCCGCAAACGACAACGATTGGGCGGCAATGCTGTTCGACGGCGAGAACTACTGCTTCTCTAAGACCTACCACCTGCACATTGTAGACCGCGTTGGCGGTGGAGATTCCTTTGGCGGTGGCTTGATCTATGCGATCCTTTCCGGCAAGGATACTCAGGGGGCAATTGAATTTGCTGTGGCTGCTTCCGCGCTGAAGCATTCCATCGAGGGCGACTACAATCGAGTCAGCCTTTCCGAGGTGGAAAAGCTGGCCGGCGGCGACGGCTCCGGAAGAGTGCAGAGATAATCGTTTTTACTATATGATCAGGCGCGGGCTTGAGTTGGATTTCCGAATCAAGGGATTCCTCTCAAGCCCGTGCTTTTTTAAGCTTCTTGGGTAAACGGACAAAAGGGAAGCGACGCGGAATCGCGGCCTCCACGGAATTGTTCTGAAGCAAAAGAAAGGGCTTTCGGATGAAACCATCCGAAAGCCCTTGGCTTTATTTTTTTACTGGCCGATCTTATCCCAGTAGATCTCGGGGAACTTCTTGAAGATGGACTCCGTCTTTTCGGCGTCTGCATCGTAGTAGGTGTAATCGGTGTAGTTCTTCAGAGAAGCCTTTCTGAAGTAGGCAGGAGCATAATAGGTGGCGGTCACCTTGCGAACCTGCTTGGTGTTCAGGATCACGGCGTTCTGGTTGAAGATCACGGGGATCACTGCCATATCGGTGAGGAGAAGCTCCTCAGCCTTGTGGAGCAGAATGGATTTCTGCTCAGCCCACTTGGAGGACTTGGTTGTGGGAACGATGCCGTTTGCATCGTAGATTTCCTTCACCAGCTCCTTGAGAGTCTTCTGGTTGACGCCGTCCTTCACTGCGATCAGTGCGGTTGCGGAAGCCTCGGTTGCGGAAAGAAGCTCGCCGGCCTTCTGCAGGGCGGTCTGTGCGCTTGCAAGTGCGGTGTCATAGGTGGTGTTCGCCTTGTTCAGAGCTTCTTCCTTCTGCTTAGCAGAGGCGGTTGCGCTCTTATTAACCTTCTTGTATTCTTCCTCGGCCTTCACAGCGGTTTCCGCATCCTTGGCGGCCTTGTTGATCAGACTGAGAGAAGCATTGATCTTATCGATGATTGCCTGAGAAGCGTTCTGAGAAGCAGCGGTCAGCTCATCGGAGGCCTTCAGAGCAACCACGTTCTTGATCGCCTGCTTAGCGGCGGTCTCCAGCGTTCCGATCTGTGCTGCGATCTCGGATGCCACCTTCTGAACGGTGGTAACGGGGATCTTCACAGGCACGCCGTTTTCCTCGGTGGGAGTGAAATCGGTGGTTCCGTTTTCAACCACGGCTGCAATGGCGGTTTTCGCATCGTTCAGCTTTCTGAGAGCAACCTCAGCGGCCTGAACGTAGGGCTTGGTTTCGGCATGCTTAACAACGTAGGGGTTCGCGTTGGGGTCATCGGAGGTTACGTTTTCAAGATTTGCATAGTAGGGAATGTAGTAAACTGCCTCGATCAGAATGTTGTAATCAACGCTGTCATATCCATTGAGGTGCGTATCGTACTCATAGATATCGTTGAGCGTATCGGAGTACATATATCCGGAGAAGGCGTAGGCGTAGTTGGAGAGAACGGAGAAGGCGTCTGCAGAGAATGCGGTTGCATCCATTGCTACCACCTCGAAGTTACCCTTGTGATAGTTTTCAACGAAAAGGTCGTCGCAAACATCGGGGGGAACAGAGTCGGTCTGTGCGAAATAGTCGTTGTTCTCGATAGCGGCGGCAAGCTCAACGGTCACGTTAAAGCCCAGTGCGCACCATGCATCCTTGATCATATTGGCGATCACAACGTGGATCTCATCATAGGCGGCAACCTTGATGGTGAAGCTATAGCTTGCGGGGGTGATTCCTGCCTCGGAGAGCAACTGTGCGGCGGCTGCGCTGTCGGCGGTGGAATTCAGCAGCTGAGAAGCCAGTTTGGAGGTGCGGAACTCGCCGCTGGTGCCCTTATCAAACACGCCGGGAGCAACCAGTCCGCTTGCAGCCTCAGCAAAAACGATCGCGTTGGCAATGGCGGTACGGTCGATGGCCTTGGAAAGCGCCTGACGAACCTTCGCATTGGCAAAGAGGTAGGAGCCGGTTCCACCGTCGCTGATCAGCGCATCCTCGTTGAGCTGGCAGATAAAGGTGGAGAGTGCATTGGAAACTTCGGCCTGCTTCTTGATATACTCGGCATTCTCGCCGGTGCGGAGAGAAAGGGGAATGTTGCCGATGTAGAAGAGCTTGTTGTCCTTATAGTCGGCGAGAAGCTCCTCGGGAGTCTTGGTGCAATCCACCAACAGACGGTAAGGAGTAACGGACTCGTCGATATCGTCTCTCTTGGTATCGCGGTAGTAGTAGCTGTTACGCTCCAGAATGAAGTAGGAGATCTCCTTCACCTTGTTGGAATTACCGTAGCCATAGGTACCGTCGGATCTGAGCGCACGGTCATCGTAGGCGGTTTCGCCGGTTTCAGCGTAAAACACCTTGCCGAGCTTGAAGGGGCCGCTGGTGGCGATGGTGCTTCCTTTCTTTGCCCAGTCTGCATTGGTGGAGACATAGCGCTTCAGAAGGGGAGCGGTTGCAACACTGGTGAGGTTCAGGAAGAACTGATCGTAATCGATGGGAGCATCGAAGGAAACCTTAACCACAAGGTTTTCAACTGCTTCCACGCCAAGATCGTCGATGGAAACATCTCCTTCCTTGATGGCACGGGCGTTCTTCACATCGTAGAGCAGAGAAGCGGAGTCGTATCCGTTGCGGAAGTCAACGAGACGCTTCCAGGCGAACACGATGTCCTCAGCGGTGAGCTGGTCCTTCACGCTCCAGTAGGCCTCCTTCAGCGTGAATTCAATATAGTATTCATCGCTTTCGGCGTTTTCGACGATTTTATAGCTATCCACGAGGGATTCCACCACGTCGCCATCCTCGTCCAGCTTGAAGAGAGTGTCATACATCATGCTCAGAACGTTGATCGCGTCGGAGTTGTAGTATGCATTGGCGGGGTCGAAGTCATAGATGTTGTCGGTGAGATACGTTGTGATGTATGCACCGAGATCGTTCTCGTCCTTCTTTGCGCATCCGAACAGGGACGTGCAAAGCATCACGAGACACAGTGTGATGGCTAAAATCCGCTTCATCATAGTTTGGAAATCCTCCTTGTGAAAAGAAAAATCGCTTTTGGCATAGCTATGCCATAGTTACCTTTATATTATACACGATTTTCCATCAAATTTCAATAGTTTCTTGAGATTTTTAATGTATAAATTGTTAATATTCAAGGAAAAATAGAGTTCCAACAGGGAATAGGAGGTGTTATTGCTTGAATTTTCGGATCAGAAGTGACCTTGCCGTTGAAAATTGCGGCGAAACGGAGGAGGAGCTGCGCGGGATCGAGCGCGTTCGGATCCCGACCGACGTATGTGAGATCGATCGAATCGAGGTGAACACAGAGGAGGCTTCCAAGCGGATCGGAAAGCCGATGGGCGCCTACGTGACGCTTCGGATCTCTCCGCAGGCACAGCAGCTTCCGCAGGACGGAGAACGGTGCGCGCGTCTTCTTTCGGGAGAGCTGGCGCGCTTATCCAATCGCTTTGGCGTGGAGCCATGCGACCGCCGATCGGCGATCCTGGCCGTTGGACTTGGAAATCGGGATCTGACGGCAGATGCACTGGGTCCTCTCACGGTGGAGCGCATCACAGCCACGCGGCATCTGCGACAGATGGATCCGAGTCTCTTTCATCTGATCGAATGCAGCTCCCTTGCCGTGGTGGCGCCGGGAGTGCTGGGGAAAACGGGGATCGAGGCCTCGGATCTTGTTTCCTCTGTGGTGGAGCGGATCCGTCCCGATCTGGTGGTTGCAGTTGATTCGCTGGCTGCAGGTGACGTCGAACGGCTCGGTACCACTGTTCAGATCAGCAGTACGGGGATCGTGCCGGGAAGCGGTGTTGGAAATCGAAGGGGGGAGCTGACGCACGCCAGTCTGGGCGTTCCCGTGATCGCCATCGGCGTTCCAACCGTTGTGGATTCCGCCACGTTGATTCTTGATTCCATTGCCAAGGCAGGGCTGGAGGAGCCACCTCCCGCCTTGAAGGCCATGCTGGCTCGCGGAGAAGCCTTCTTTGTTTCGCCGAAGGAGATCGACCACGCCGTGCAATGGTTTTCTAATCTGATCGCGCGCGGAATCGAAATGACCTTTGCGGGGGATCTGATCTGAGGAATAGAAGGATCTTCTGCTGCATAGAATGGAGCGATCGAGTCTGACCGATGGAGGTGAATGCAGTGGAAAAACGCGAATTATTGCCGGAGCCGAAGGAGCCGATCCGTTTCTCTAAGCGCAACGGAGGTGCGGCGATCGGATTTTTGAGCTTCGTGCTTTGCTGTGCCGTGGTGGTTGCGGTGTTGGCCATGAGCGGTCTTGGAGGCGCCGGGAAGACGCCTTCGGCTGAAACGATGCCAAACAAGGAGCAATCGGCAGAAACAATGGATCCGCCCCTTTCCGAACCGATGCCTCCGCAAATTCCGCAGGGAGCGATCCCGATTCGAGCATTTTTTGATTCGTCGGGGGCGTCGATTCGGAATGAGAGCCTTCAAAGCCTTGCATTTCCGTTGGAAAAAGAAAAGGCCATCCTTTCATCGGATGGCTCGGATGGCCCAACGGTTTTGGTTTTGCATACGCACGCGGCTGAGCGGTACCTTGCGGAGGACGCTTCTTATCTCGAGGGAGAGCTTGGATCGCAGATCTACTCCGACACCAGAGTGGGAGATGTTGTAGAGATGGGGAAGCGGTTCTGCGCCGTGCTTGAGTCGGCGGGGATCGGCGTGGTGCATTGCGCGGAGGCGCACGGTGAGAGTGGAAGTCTGCGGCATTCTTATGCGAATGCGGCCGATTGCATCCGAAGGCAGCTGGCGGAATATCCCTCGATCCGCTATGTGGTGGATCTCCATCGCGATGGGATCCTTGCTTCCGATGGAGCGTTGATCAGAACAGAAGGAGCCGATGCCGCGCAGGTGATGGCCGTGGTGGGAACCGACGGCAACGGGACGGAGCATCCGTGTTGGAAGGAAAATCTCGCGTTGGCGCAGAGCCTGCTGGAGGCGATGGAAGCGAAAAACAAGGGAAGCTGCAGGGGCGTGATCGTTCGGAATGCATCCTATAATCAAGAGCTGGCTCCGCGGATGCTTCTGCTGGAGATCGGCTCTGCGGGGAATACGCTTGCCGAGGCGATCGTGGCGGCCGAGCGAGCGGCGCTGGCACTGGCGGATCTGCTGATCGGTTAGTGCTTGTGACGGATGCAGAAATACTCCGCAAGGATCAGAAGCAGGCCAAGCAGAGTGCCCGCCGGAAGAGAAATGCTTCCAAGCTCCATCGCGCCCACCACGCCGACGAGACCGATAAGAGACATCACGGCAGCGAGTACCTTTGCAAGAGCCTTGGCTCTCGCGCCCGAGAGGATTTTCCATGCGTTGCGGACGGTGGAAAGGAGCTTCTCAAGGCCGCTTCTGCGAGTCTCTGCGTCGCAAACGATCTCTTCATAGAATGCAGACATAATTCCATTAACGGAAACAAAATTGCGATTTTCAGAATAATCTTTGTTCATAAAACGCCTCCAAATTACCATAATTGGAACTTCATGGCTGTATTATAGCAGATGAAACCGGATTTGTCAATAGGTTTTTTCCAAAAAAAGAAAAATATTTCAAAAACCTCTTTACAAATGCAATTTCGTGTGGTATAATAATACCGTAAACGGTTCTGCGGAGGTGTGAAGAATGGAAACCTATATCGATCGGATAAAAAAGAGAAAGAGTGAGAAGAGGCTCACCAATGAGCAGCTGGCGGATCTTTCGGGAATTCCGCGCGGCACGCTGAGCAAGATCCTGGCAGGTATGAGCGAATCTCCGAAGCTTTCCAATATCGTGGCGATCTGCGATGCATTGGATTGCTCTGTGGAGTACATCGTAACGGGAGAGCTTGAGAACACGAATAACTATACGCTTTCGGCAGAGGAGATCTCCTTTGTTGAGTCCTATCGCCGTCTCGATGACTGGGGACGTGACCTTGTGAGGGTGGTGCTTGCCAAGGCGGAGGCGCGCGGACAGGAGAGCGTGCCTGCTGTGGAGCCTGCCGATGAAGCCGCTCCTCGCAAACTTCGCGCAATCCCCACCGGCAAGCGCTATCTTGGCGAGCGCGTATCCGGCAAGCGGATCCCGCTGGATCTTTACGAGCTTCCCGTATCTGCAGGTGTTGGAATGTATTTGGATAGCTCCAAGGCGGAGGCGATCACGGTTCCCCTGAATGATAAAACGGAATCTGCCGATTACGCGCTTCGCATCAGCGGCAACAGCATGGAGCCTCGATATCATAACGGCGACGTTCTGTTGGTGGAAACGGTGGATCATCTGGAAATCGGCGAGCTCGGAATCTTTCTTCTGGATGGAAGTGCCTTCTTCAAGGTGTACGATGGCGATCGTCTCCTTTCCCTCAATGAGGAGTATGGGCCGATTCTGCTCAAGGATTTCTCCGACGTGCAATGCAAGGGCCGTGTGATCGGAAGGCTGCGCAGAAAATAAACAACAAAAAGCTCCGAAGGACAGAAGCGTCCTTCGGAGCTTTTCGGTTAAGGGGTTCAGTGCTTAATGGATCACAAGCGCAAAGCACAGAAGAATGGCGAGAAAGCCGAAGTTGTAGGCCGAGAAAAGCCCAAGATAGCGTGCGGTTTTCTCCGGATGATGAGCGGTGTATTCCCGAAAGGTGATCAGGCTGGCAAGGGAGGCGATCAGTGTGCCGGTGCCGCCGATGTTCACTCCGAGCAGAAGCCCCTGATAGTCGCCTGTGAAGCGGGAAAGAAGAATGGCTGAGGGAACGTTGCTGATGAACTGGCAGGAGATCGCACTCACCACCAAGGCGCTTCCGTTCATAAGCGAGGTGAGAAATTCGGAAACGGCAGGGATGCGAGACATATTTCCGGCAAAAATAAAGAAGCAAACGAAGGTGAGGAGCAGAGGGTAATCCACCATGCCGACGGCGCGTCGATCTGCAAGCAGGAGAACGGCAAGAATCACCAGCAAAACGGGCAGATAGGGAAGGATGCGAAAGACCATGATCACGGCCAATGCAAAAAGCACAAGATAGAGCACCGTTCTCTTGGGATCCGGACGAATGGATCGATCGGAGGCGAGCGTGATCGGTTCCTTCGGGAGAGCAAGACAGCAGGCGGTGATCATCGCCACGGCCATAAGAAAGGTGGGGAGCATGATCCGCAAAAATTCGGGGGTTGGAATGTTGAAAAACGAATAAAGGTAGAGATTCTGCGGATTTCCGAAGGGCGTGAGCATACCGCCGAGATTGGCGGCAATGTTCTGAAGAATAAAAATGCGAGCCATATATTGTTCCTTGCCCGTGGAGGAAAGCACGTAGTAGCCTAAGGGAAGAAAGGTGAGGAGCGCCATATCGTTGGCGATCAGCATGGAACCGATAAAGGTGATGTAGACCAGTGCAACCGTGGCGGCGCGGAGATTTCCCGTGCATTCCACGATTTTTTTGGCCAGGAACGTGAAAAAGCGGATGTTTTTCAGCGCACAGACCACAGCCAACACCGAAAAGAGGCAGGAGATCGTTTTCCAATCGATATAGTCGGCATATTGTGCATCCGGCGGAACGATGCAGGAGGTGACAAGAGCCAGAACGGCGGCAACGCAAAGCACGGCGTTTTGGGCGATCCAGTGAAGGATCCCCTCGAGAATATGAGAGGGCAGATGATGGTGCGGCGCGCGAGTGAGCGTGTGGTTCATAAGTGCATTGATTCCTTCCTTTCCCGGGCTATCCTAGATATAAAAACACAACCTGCATATTATACTTCATTTTTTCCGGATTGTCAAGTGCTTTTATAAAGAATTTTCGGGGCGTTTTCCCCCTCCGCGCAGATGGGAAGAAAACGCCCCTTGGGAATTATTCAAATCGGAAGGGCTCTGCGGGGATCGCGATGGCGCGACCGAGCGGAACGGAATAGATGTAGGTCTCGTCGGGGGCTTTTCCGAACAAACGCTTCACGGCGGCGGCGTAGCAGGAGATCTGCTCCCCGTGCTTTTGCTTCATGCTTTCCTCCAGAAAACGAGGGTTGCATTGCTCCTCGGCGGTGACGTGATCGGTCTTATAGTCGAACAGAATCAATCGGCCGTCCTCGGTTTCCAGAATCAGATCGATGGAGCCCTGAACCAGAATGGAATGGTTGCGAAGCAAGGAGGAATCCTTTTGCTTCTCTGTGAGACAGGAATAGGGGATGAATAAGCTGAATTTCTGCTCCCGATACACCTTTTTCGCAGAAAGGATCCGACTGAGAAGCTCGCTCTCGCGGAATCGCTCCAGATAAGAGCTGTCGAGAATCGCGGCAGTATCCTCGGTGAGAAAGCGCTCGGTCACCAAGCGGTCAATCTCGCTTTGAACACCGTTGCGAGCCAGCGCCTCGGGGGAGCAATATTGCAGAAACTCATGGGTGGCCGTTCCGATCTCGGCGGCACCGGGTTTTCTTCTTCGATCCAGAAGCGCATCAAAAGAGGGAGGTGTGGCGGTCATCAGCTCGATCTGCTGCTGTAGGGTGTGGGAATCTTCCTCCAGATAGACCGTGTCAAGAAGATCGAAGCTGAGCTTGGAGGCTGCGGCCTTGGTGGGAAGGCCTCGAAGCTCCTCCAGCGGATAGCGGAATTCGAGCGAGGCGTCCAGAATTTTTCGGTAGGCAGAAGAGGTGCAGGCACTGCCGACGGCAGCTTCTTCGGTCTCGTTCCCTGCATCGAGCGGAATCCCTTCTATGGGATCGGAAAGTGAAAAGTGGCGGAAAATGCAAGGAAATTCGCCGATTCCCGCTCCGTTTTCCAATAGAGCGGCGAGGATCCAGCGGAGATAATTTCCGTGCAAAAGAATAGCCTCGCGGGAACCGCGCTTCACTGCAGAGGCATTCTCCAGAGCAGTTTCCACCTTGCCCTGCGGCGTTCCCGTGACATAAAGCCGCTCTCTTGCGCGGGTGAGCGCCACGTAGAGCACGCGGATGGCTTCCTCGGCCTCGTCGATGCGAACCTCGTTTTTCGCGATCTCGCGGAGCCAGGAGGAATGGTTCACACCGTCCTCCGGGCAAAAGAGCTTGGAGGTGCAGCCGATCCTGCGGTGGAAAATCAGATTATCCTTCACGGATTGGTCACTGGGGCGTTTATCGCAGGAGCAAAGAAACACCACCGGAAATTCCAGCCCCTTGGAATGGTGGATCGTCATGATCTTCACCGCATCGTCCTCGGTGCGGAAGCCTGCGGCGGAGACGGTCTCCTCCTCCAGAAGCCGATCCACGTAATTCAAAAAGCCGAAGAGGCCGCACCAAGAGGTGCGCTGATAACTCCTTGCCTGCTCATAGAGCGTGAGAAGCTCGGGCGTGGAGGCGTAGTCGGAGAGACGGGGCTCCAGATAAAGCAAACGGAGGAACCGATCCACGGGCAGAGAAACCGAAAGCTTTCGCTGCGATTCCAGCCATTCCAGCCATTCGCAACATTTTGCAGACAACGGATGGGATTCATCCTCGGCAACGAGCGAAAGCGCATCGTGAAGTGACTTTCGATCAGGGGCCGCGCCTCGGATCTCGGAAAGCTCCTCCAGCGTCCAGCCTCCGTCGGGGCAAAGGAGATATTCGGAAAGGGGAAGATCCTTGTGCGGATTATCGATCACTCGCAGAAGATTGAGCGTGTCGGTCATCAGCGGCTCGTGAAGGATATCCTCGCTTCCGGGAGCGGAAACGGGGATCCCAAGCGCCTCCAGCTCGGAGGCAAAGCGCTTGCCGTGCTTCTTGTTTCGCACGAGGATGGCAACGTCGGAGGGGCGGATCTCCTTGCCGTTGTCCAGACGCTCCGTTCGGATCAGACGGGAGATCTCACCGGCCACCCACTGCGCTTCGCGGAGGGGCTTGTCATCGTCCTCGTCATCCTCCTCCTCGCTTCCGTTGCGGCGAGGATACCCCTCAAACACCACGGTCTGAACGGCGGGCGCGGCATCCAGCGACTTATCTCTCCCTTTGGAAAACACAAGATCATCCTTGGGGCGATAGCCAACGTTTTCCTCGCAGGCAGAGAACAGGAAGGAGCAAACATGATTGGCAAAGCGGATCACAGGCTCATTGCAGCGGAAGTTTTCGGACATAAACACACAAACCGCATCGGAGACGGCCGCGGCAGGATCATCATGCTGCGGCATGGCGTTTCGATAACCTGTGAAGATAGAAGGCTCACTGCCTCGGAAGCCGTAGATGCTTTGCTTGATATCGCCCACCATAAATCGACGATCCTTGCCAATGATGGCAAAAATGCGGTCCTGCAAACTGTCTACGTCCTGATATTCATCGATGTAAACGGTATCGTATTGCTCGGAAAGTGACTTTGCAAAGGGCGTTTCCTCGCCATTGCCGTCAACGAGAAGTCGATAGAGCAATGCGCGAACGTCATCGAATTCAAGGATCCCGCGTGCGCGCTTTTCCTCCCAGATCCGGGAATCGAATTCAGCGAACAGCTCTCGGAGAAGCTCGCATACGTCGGCCGCAGAGCTCATTTGTGCTCCGATTTCCTGCGCCGAGCAGGCGAAGAAGGAGGCGGCAACGGTTTTTTTCAGATCTCTGAGACGGTCGCGAACGGCTTTGTATTCCAGAATGGCGGCGGGCTTGTTGCTGTAGCGTGGGAAGCTTTTGGGCGCGTAATGCAGAACCTCTGCACGAACGGCCTCGAAGGAGCGGTTATCCAATCCCGCAAGCAGATTTCTGCAGAAATCAAGATCATAGGCGTGGATATCGCCGTATTTTGCAAGGGAATCGGCGTCGATCTCCAGGTAGGGGAGCGTTTTCTCCAGATCGGAGAGGATCTCCGTGAAGGTGTCGGCGAGAAATTTGCAAAGCGTAGATCCCGCATCGGAAAGCAGTGGATCAACGTCTGCCGCGGCTCGGTAGTCGGCGGCGTAGCGGGACAGAAGCTCGAGATCCTCGGGAAATGCGCGAAAACGTCGGCGCAAAGAAAGCAGCTTGCTATCGAATTTGGAATCGCTTCGATTGGATATCAGATGATCCATCGCGTTGGCAAAGCGGTTTCCGCGCAAGCGGTTCAGCGGTGAGCCCGCGACGCTTTCTTCGGGGGCGGCGGTATAGCGATCGTACAACGCCCGCACTGCTTCTCCCATAATGGAGAGACTCAACACCCCTGCCTCTGCTTCATCGGCCAAGCGGAAGGAGGCGGGAAGCTCAAGCTGCTCGAAATTGGCTCGAACGGCCTGCTGAAAGAAGGAATCGATGGTTGAGATCTGCGCGCTTCCCAGCAAAAAAAGCTGACGAGAAAGGTGAGGATCACCGGGGCGCTCGCTCAGTGCCTCGGTGAGAGCGGCTGCAATACGGCTCTTCAGCTCGGCCGTGGCGGCACGAGTAAAGGTAACGATCAGCATTCTGGAGAGATCGGCGGGATTTTCGGGCTGAGTGAGCGTTCGGATGATCCGCTCTGTCAGCACACTGGTCTTGCCCGATCCGGCCGCGGCGGACACCAGAAGGAGCTTATCCCGCAGGTTCATGGCGCATTCTTGCGCATCTGTCCAGGTTCTTTTCTTTTTTTCGGCCATGATGCTCTCCTTTCTCAGTTTTTATCGCGACAAGCAACGTCGCAGTGATCGATCACGGGGCAGAAGCGGCAGGCGTCCTTGGAGGGCGTCTTATTGGCTTCACCGGCGAGAATACGCTCGGCCACGGAGCAAACGGTTTTCTGCATCTCCTCCATTAAGGAAGAAAGCTCTTCTGCGGATTGTCGGCTGAGTCCCTTGGAATAAATGCCACCCTCAGAGCCGTCGGCGGCGAGGGAGATCCGATCTCCCTCCAGAAGGAAGCCGCTTCGGGCGATCTTCAGAGTCTCTTTTTCCACCTTGGAGTAGAGAAATTCCGCGCCGCAGGGGACATATCGGTCGGGATCGGCGGAAACAACGGCGAAAAGATACAGCACCAGCTGCAGATCCTCACCGGAGCGAACCTTTTGGAAGGAAAACTTATGCTCACCGGTTTTGTAGTCCACGATGCGAACGTAGAGCTTCCCGTTTTCATTCAGCAGATCAACGCGGTCAACCGTGCCGTGAACCTCTGCATAGCCGCCGTCGGTGAGACCAAAGCGAACGGGGGGCAGGGAATTCTCGCCACGGCCACCGAGACGTTGCTCGAAATAAGTGGGAACAAAGCTGCCGCATCGGATCTCGGCCGTGATATCCTTGAGGATCGCAAGAGCCAGCACTCTCAGCCGCGCAAAGAGATGAAGCAAGCGGGCATCCATCATGTCCTCAGGGATCGGGCACACCTTTTCAATATAAACGGAAATGATCTCATCCGCAACCGAGGCAAGCCTTTCATCCTCGGGGAGCGTAAGCTTGTTGTTTTCGTTCAGCGAGCTTTTGAGAAATTGCTCAAAAACGAAGTGCAAGAAATTTCCTTCGTCGGAGGCCTTGATATCGGAGCTTTTTTGCGAGCGGACGTTGAGCTGATAGGTGGAATAGTAGCGGTAGGGGCAAGCCACAAAGGCTTGGATGGAGCTTTGGGAAAGATGGATCTGCGTGCCCTTTTCCGCAGGCATTGCGCGATGGTGATTCTTGATTTTCTCGGCATTTTCCACCTCTTTTCCGAGAATATCTGCCGAGCTGAAGCTTTCGCTTTCCAGATCGAACAGAAAGCCGATCCGCGTGAAGCCCAAAGAAGGGGTGCGCTCCGAGCCGTCGGGCTGCTTGGCGGGATAGGAAAGGAACAGCCGCTCGGATGGCTTTGTCATGGCTCTGTAAACGTAGAAAAGCTCCTCCGACGAGCGCAATTTTTGTCTGGAATCCAAAGGCAAGCCAAGAGACTCCAGCGTTGCCTTTTCCGTTTCGCTCAAAAGCCCCTTATCGGCAACGGCGCGCGGAAATTCTCCCTCGCAGAGCCCGAGAAGAAAGGAAGCCTTCACGTTTTCCACGCGGAGGGTATCTGCCGTTCCGATCATCACGCAATCCTGCTCGGCAGGCACGGATCCAAGATCGGCGAGCGAAAAATAGAGCGTGAGGATTGTGAGAAACTCATTGATGGTGAGATTTGCATCGGGAAGAAGTGTGCAAAGATCGGTGAGCGTTTCGATCACAAAGCGGTAGAGACGAACCGTTTCGCCGGCTTCGCGCTTTTGTCCGAGAGAGAGCTGCTTGGCGGCCAGCTCGGAAAGGGTTTCGGAAACCTTCAAAGTCGGATCGTAGCCATG